>JAKEEQ010000356.1 GCA_022616515.1 Chloroflexota bacterium
AATCACCATGACGCGCCATCGCGGTATCGTAGGCCGCCTCCCAGCCGTCAATCTGCACCGCATCCACGATAGTGAATTGTTCCATATCAATCTTCAGCAGGTAATTATCGACCTGGATCACCAGATAGGGTTCGACAATCAGCAAACGAGCCGTCGAGTTGCGCTCAGGATGCAGATACTGGCTGATGTCCAGTTCGTCGGGCACCGGCGCGATAACGTCGCTGCCCATGTCGCTAATGTCCCAGCGAAACACCACATCCCGCAGAAATTCACTGCCAATGCTGAACACAAACCGCACATCATCCGTCATAACGGGCGTGAAGTTGTAGTCCCAGTAATCACCTGTCCGGCTTATAATGGCCGCCCCTTCGCCAAAGCGCGGTAGCATTTTCACATCATCTGGTTGGGCGGTTAAACGTGCAGCAGGCAAGGCTAGAGTGATGGCGAACAGGATAAAAATGATGCGCATGGCTGCTCCTATTGAACAATCTTGTAAAGCACAAATTCATCTTCAGAAACAACCAGCAACTGCGTGCCACCTGCGAGGATTTCAAAGTTCACTGCCTTAACATCAGGTCGCCAGCGCCGGAAACGCCCGTCCAGCAACTGCAAAAAAGTGAACGTCCCGTCTTCCAGATAGACCAGATAAGCTTCGCCCAGCCAGCGCCACTCCCCGTAGAATGGTTCGATGCGACGGTTTTCGGAGCGAGACCAGACATCATTGCGCAGGTCTTCGACCAGCGATGTGTGAGAATCTACCATCACATAATCGCCGTTGAAGCTTTCTATGCGGTAGGAAGCGGGAATGTCAAACAGCGGTGCAGTTTCTTCCAGCCCATCGCTGAGCAGCCAGTACGATGGTTCGGTAGTTTGCCGCAGGAAAATGTCGCCCGTGACAATCAAACTTTCACTGTCAAAGGCGAGCAGTTGCTGGTCAATTTCATGTGTCTCGCAGGCGGTCAGCATCAAGTCGCAGAAAACGGTGAAATGTTCCTGCTCCTCAAAAAAATACTGGTACACTAGCCAGCCATCCGGGGCGGCATGAAGCTGGATGCCCCGGTCGCCAATCTCGCTTTCGATAATGCCGGTCTCCTCATCCCACACCAGCAGCGTATTTTCAAACAACGCCCCGACCAGATCACCATTGGCAACAACACCTTCATGAGCATAAATGCCAAAGGCCCAGGGCGAGATAAGGGCCGCTCTATCATCAACGGCAATTTCTTCAAGGATGGTGAAGTCAGAAAGTTGTAACCGCAGCAAGGCACTATCTGCGAGGACAAACATGTCCTGCTCGCGCACCAGCACATCAACCGGGTCGTCGCCGTGACGGTAAGGGCTGGCATCAAACGTGACAGTTTCCCCGGATGTGAGATCAATGCGCGTCAGGGTATCGCTATTACGGATGACGATGCTGCTGTCATACGGTGATGCATAAAGCTGCTCGAACTCAGGGCGCTCAAGGCGGTAAACTTCTGTGCCGACGGTAGCCAGATCATCCACGCGCTGCATTTCCGTTGTCATCACCAACGCCGCCCACGACGTTTGAAACAGGAGCTGGGAGCCATCCGGCGAAATCTGGACCAGATTAGCACCGCCATGGAAGGAAAACAGCGCATCTGCTGGATCAATGCTGTAATCCTCAAAAGCGAATTCATCCAGCGTCAGCGGGGATGTCGTATCCAGTAACTGCATACCCTGAGCAAGCTCATGGTCATTAAACCAGAAGGGCCTGCTGTTGCCATCCAGACGGCGCAGTTCCTCATTCCCATCCATCCGCCACACGCCGTAGCAGCGTGTTGCACCAAATTCGGGTGTCTCTCCCTCAGAGAATGGCGACCCGACGAGCATAAACTGCCCATCCGGGCTAATGGAGAGCGGCACATGGCGGTCGGAAGGTAGCTGCGGAAATAAGGACTGCGCCGGGATAAGGCCGTTGTCAAAGGTGTAATAGGTGGTCTGAAAATTATCCTGAGCTTCCACCATGCTGTTCGTACCAAACACGAGCACATCTTTATATTCCAAGATGAATTCCCCGGCAACGGATTCACGTATACACTCGGTGAGCATCATGTCACAAAAGTAGTGGACGCTTGTTCCTCCCGTACCGTAATCAGTGAAAATCCAGCCGTCGCGGAACGGGAAAATCTCGTAGAGGTTATCGTTAAACTGGCGAGTGGCAGTCTCCCCGGACTGTAAATTCCATACTATGATGCTGGCTGGCCTTTCATACAGTGCCGCCACCGTTGACCCATTGTGTGCCAGCGCACCAAATCCCTTCCCTACATCCCCGGCAAATAGTGCAGTCACATCAACCGAATCCGTGACGGTAAAGGAAGGAATTTCAACCTGCACAAGATGGGTATCGAACTGCACAAGCGCCATATCACCAACAAGTATGATGTCCGGCGGGCTGAGCGGTGGCTCTGGCAAAATGTCGCCGACGTCGAGGCTGTCGGGTTGAGGGTAAATCCGCTCATCCGTGATGGTGCTGATGTCCCAACGGAAGATGAGCGCATGGCTCTGCCCAGCCGGGGCAACAACCCAGTGATGATCGGCAGTCATGGCAATCTGCAAGTTGGCGTCCCTATAGTCCGCCGGGCGCTGAATAATCGCTGCACCATGTCGAAAACGGGGTGCAAGCGTCTGCTCATCGGTCTGCATAGTGGCAGGCAAGGCGGGCAAAAACGCCAGCGAGCAAATGATGATGAATTTTTTGAGCATAAGGTCCTCCCTTAGTCCAGCATACACCAAATTCAGACAGCGTATTTGTCCCGCAGGACAAACATTAGAATCTTTGTTGATTTATCTATTTATGGTATACAATTAATCAAACGAGCGTTTGGTTTCTGCGGGAGGGACTCCATGCGACGAATCCTTTTTCTTATTGGTATAACAAGTTTTGGCCTCAATGTAGCACTGTTATGGATCAATATTCAGAGACGCTTTGGCAGGTTAGTTGGCTGGAGTCGCTTTGGCTGGCGCTTCCGCCGCGAAATCCGCAAGGGAGTGATTGAAATTCAGGAAATTCGACGGCTTATCTAGACCCAACCTCCTCAGCAACAGCAGCGTGCTGCCCGAACTTCACATGGTTCAGTAGGTTCCATCCTTCTAAGTTTGTTTTTGCAACTTTAATGCACTTTGTATCTACAAATTAATATTGCTTTACATAACTCTAACGTCTCTGTCTGTAGAATGAAGTAACCGTTGTCTACAACTAATGCCTGAACTTGCCCATCCAACAGAGAAATGGGAGACCTGTTATGGGAATCTTGACAGACTGGTATATCCATAATCTCGTCATTTTGACAAGGGTGACGGAGTGCGTGTCTGCCGAAGAGGTGGCATTCATGAATTACGAACTTGATCACCTCCTTGATTCGGCAGAAACCTCCACTATTGTCTTGCTACATTTTGACGGAGTCGAAAATAACACGAACGGTCTTTTCTCAGCAGAAAAGCTCAAAACCCTGCAACACCCGCGAGTGGGTTGCCTTATTTGTTGTGGGGACATTGGGCGTACCCTGAGGGCCGTATGCAAAAGTCCGCGTGCCTTTGGTCCTGATTTTGACTGCCTGATGTTTGAGGAATGGCGTGAGGTGCAGAATTATCTACTGGAAAAATGCGAGACCGTGACGCCACTCGATATTGAGAACGCCGAAGACCTACTTGACCTGAAAGGCTGGCGTTAGCGGTCGCAACCTCGTTTCCGCGGCAACCGCTCCCCCGATGGCGGTTCCAAACGTAATCGCGGCGCTGTTGGGAAGGTGCGTGTAGGCCGCAGCGGCAGCCGTCCCATCATGCTCCCACTCAAAGGCGACAGGCTGCCCGATTGCCTGCACAATTTCCCCCTGCACTACCTCAATCACCCGCTCTGACAACATTCGCAAATCCCCATAACCACCCCGGCTGATTGGCTGTTTGTTGTGCATGTGCGTTGAAATGGCTATCCCAATGAACTCTTCGCCACGCCAACGTTCACAAACAACGTTCACAATAAATTGCAGGAGCGGCTGAACTGCTTCCGGTGCGATATTTTCCTGAGTGACAGCTAGAAATCGCGGAGGCAAAAACGGCAGCGCTTCCATCTCAGCCAGCCCATCATCAACATAGATTGCCCGCCCACATTTGATGTTCGTCCCGCCGAAATCAAATACTAACGCCTGTCGGATGGACGGCGGCGCATAACGGGCGATGCCAATCAGGGGTAAATGCTGCGGGTATGGAGCCAGATGAAATTGAACAAGGTTCTGCTGCGCATTGGCAATTTCAACCACCAGCGGCCCCATTTTGCCCGACACCAGACCGCCGCCTAGCCAGATATTTTCAACGCCGTGCCAGTACGTTTCCCGTAAGGCAACCAGCAGCCCTACCAGCCCATATCCAAAATCGGCGGCAATGTCGTGGGCGACAGTTTCCAACTTTTCATCCTCAAACCATCCATCCAGTTTGCGGGGGTCGATTTCATCTGACGGCTGGTTGGCGTGCTGGCTCATGGCGCGGCTGATCGCCTTCGCCGAGAGGACATCATACGCCGGTTTGGGGTCGCCAGATTTGGTTTTGATGATGAGGCGATTCAGGGAAAATGTCTGGTAACTCACATATCGTCTTCCCAGATAGCCAGACACTTTTTACTCTGCCAGAATTTTTCCAGAGTCATGCCCGGCCTGCCCGTAACACTGATGGTCAGTGGGCTGAGACGGATACTGATTGGGTGCGAACACTGACCGTTCCACGAGCCAATATCCACCACTTCATCACCCTGTAACGACAGGCCGTTTCGTTCGAGGTAATTCATGATAGCAGGAACCTGAAGATCGACACCTGTCGGTGCTTCCGCATGGGGATTGCGCAGCATTTTGGCGAGGCCAATGAGTTCTTGCAAATCTTCAGGGTGCTGCTCGAAATGCTCGACATAACTCTGGTAATAAATCGACTCGATGGCGTGTTCTTGCAGCACAAATTCGCCGTCAATAATATAGCCAATGGCCCAATTGCCTTCGCCATACTTCTGGTCCCATTCACGCTGGCGGGCCGTTCGCTCCTTGAACCCGCCCGCCCTGCCAATTTTACGCTTGATGACAGTCCAGCCCATTTCAATGCCTGTTTCTTGTAGAAAATTTTACCGAGCAGATTATACAAATGACTGGCTGGAATTGTCACGAGAAATTTAATGCCTCTGTCGCTGGCGCGACATGTCCCCAAATATGGTGACGGGAGGTCGCTCTTTAATCCTTGTTGGATTTGAAAGGGCGTCAACTCTTGCGGAGTGCGTTCGTGTCACCGATTTCAGTTGCTTTCTCTGATCGACACCCCCTTTTGTTACCCGCCATAGGGCTAGACTAACCAAGACGGCACGGGTGAGCCATGGTGCACCATTGTCAAAGCGCATCGTATGTGGCCTGCTCCATTGCTGTATTGTCTGTTGCAGACTGTGGCGTATGTGCCGCGGATCTACTTGGCTGATGTGGCTGGGTCGTTTGACATCCGGCAGTATCCCGAAAGTGTCTTCCTCTCAGTCACCCGCTGATTGCCAGCAAATTTAAGCTCGTGCCGATTTGCTGTTCTTCGATATTGGGCGGCTCATAGGGCAGCGCCATAATCTGGTGTGTTTCTCCGCTGTTGATGTCCGTCAGGAGCAGTATCACTCGTTCGGCTTCAATCGTAGACCAGAAGAGATAGTTCATGTCAGGGGTTGTCAAATAATTGAGTGTTGGAAAACCAGCGTTGAACGAATACTCCGCCTGATACAGCGTTTCGATGGCAGGGTCATCCAGATTATTGATTGCCGCCAGTTCCAGCGCAAGATCGCCAAACGTGCAGGTGCGGGACACGATGCGCAGCATTAGCACACGACCGTTCGCCAGAAATGGTTCTGATACCTGTAGGGCCTGAAATGATCCTAACTGGCGTGGCAGGAATACGTCCTGCTCCGGTTCCTGCATCACAAAAAAGTCCTGACAGACCGAGCTGCTGGTATTCGATTGTTCAATTTCAATGCGGAACGCTTCATCGGCTGAAACCACGAACGGCGCTTCCATATCCATAGCTGGTGGGAAAAGCTCGATACCGTATTCGGCCAAACTGGCATTCACCATGTTAATTGGGCCATCCCCGAAAAAATTCCGGTTGAAAACGCGGTCAATGGTGAGCTGAGCGCTGGCGTCAAGTTCAAGTGTTGCTGCGGTGTTGGTGTTTTGATCAAAGTGCCACAGTGTGAAAAGATGCCCCACCCGGGTCGTCTGGGCGCGAATGAGCAGGGTAGACTGTGTCGTAAAGAGCGCGGAATATCTTAAGCCATCGGTCACTTCAGGTTCCGGAAATGCAACCGGTGTACCATCAATGTTATAGACGCGCGTCTCCAGTACATCAAAGTCGATAAATTGTGTCGGTATAAAGACAGCGTTAATCATGCGCTCATCATATTGCCCGATTTCAACCACAAACCACTGATTGTCTGGCGACCACTGCCTGAAGCGTGCTAACTGACCTTCCGCTACATCGAACAATTTGTGCGATGTTTCCGTTTCAAGATCATGCGTGTAGTAACCTCGCGAACCGTCTTCATTTTCAAGGCTGTAGTAGACCATTGAATCGCGTATTTCACTGACGGCAGCATCTGACAGGACGACTTCCGCTGCTTCCCCATCAAGCGATACGTGATACAAATCCGTGTCCAGAGTCAAATACAGATCGCCGCTGACGTTGGTCGGGACATTCTGTACCCGAAGCTCTGAGCCGACTGATGCTTCAGCCACTGCAACGGTGGGGGTGGCAGTCGGGACCAGGGTGAGGGTTGCGGATCGCCGTTCTTGATTGGCACCCTGTAGGCTAGACTCGGGCCCTTGATTATCACTTGAATTGCAGGCTACCAGTAAAACCATCAAAACCAATAGAAAACGAAAACGCATAAGCGTTCCTCCCCATTTATTTTATACATCGTCGGTGGCATGTCATCAATGATAATCAAGACAGCACGAATTGGATATAACTATTTCTTGCCTGATGGGCTGCCCGTCGTCAGAGTTGCATCTACTATATGTACTGGTAAACAGCAACAATGGTTACAAAATAGTGGGGAAAGAGCACAGTTAGACGCCGTGCTCTATGGTATAGGACGGACACATATTCGTCTGCTTGATTGAGCCGTAAGCTGCATGAATAAAGGACGTGCCGTTGCACATCCCTACACACGGTCGTCGGTATTTCGTAGGGACGCCCCGTTGGGCGTCCTGCGTGAAAAGCAGTTCCGTTAACCTGTGTGAGGTTTACCGTTGTTCGATGGCAACCCACTTGCGCTCTCGTTCACCGGTATAATTGCTAGCAGGCCGGATGAGCCGCCCGTGAGCAAGTTGTTCGCGAGCATGGGCCGTCCATCCACCAACTCGACCCACCGCGAAGGTTGGCGAAAACAGGTCGGTGGGCAGTCCAATGCCATGCAGAACCAGCGCCGTATAGAATTCCACATTGGTTTGCAGACGGCGGCCCGGTTTGTATTCTTCCAGCAAATCAAGCGCCACCTGCTCCACATATTGGACCAGTGCGTAAAACTCATCACCCTCGGGGAAGAAGCGTTCGGCGGCGGTTTTCAGTACATCAGCACGCGGATCACGCACCTTATAGACCCGATGCCCGAAGCCCATCAGCCGGTCACCGCGTTCCAACATCTCGCGGATAACGGGTTCCGCATTTTCGGGTTTGCCAATCTCAAACACCATATCCAGTGCCGGACCCGGAGCACCGCCATGTAGCGGTCCCTTCAGCGCACCGATGGCCCCGGTTATGGCCGAAATCATGTCCGACTGTGTCGAAATGATGACCCGTGCGGTGAAGGTCGAGGCGTTCAGGCCATGATCGCTAACCGTGTTGAGGTAGGTTTGCAGTGCCCGCGTTTGTTCGGGTTCGGGTTCCTGTCCCGTTATCATATAGAGATAATTCGCGGCGTGATCGAGATCAGGATGCGGGGCGATTGGATTCTGTCCTTGCGCATAACGGTGATATGCTGCCACAATGGAGGGGAATGCAGCGACGGCGGTCAGAGCAGTTTCCTCAGGATCGTTGATGTCATCTACCAGCAAAGAGAGTGCACTGGCTCCCATCCGCAAGGCATCCATTGTAGGTAATTGCTTTGCGGCGGCTGCTTGCAAAACATTCAAGATAATATCCGGTAACGCCCGGTGGCTTTTCAGTTGCGCCTTGAAGGTGTCGAGTTCGCGGTTGGTTGGCAGGCGGTCGTGCCACAGTAGATAGGTTACTTCTTCAAAGGAGGCATTGAGGACCAGTTCCTCAAGTGGGAAGCCGCCGATGATCAGTTCACCGGCCAGGCCATCAACATGGCTAAGGCGAGTTTCCGCCGCGACAACCCCTTCCAATCCAGTATTGACGGGTTGCATCGTTCGAGTCCTTTCGCAATGGTTTATAGCGATGAAGTTGACTCAATAGTAAATGTGATTTTGAAGTGACGTCAATCTTGATTCAGGAATCAATGTTATGAAAGATTATCTCACCGCACAGGAAGTGGCAGACATACTCGACATCAGTGTGCCGACGGTGTATTCATACGTCAGCCGGGGGCTTCTCTCTTCAGAAAATGTCGCCAGTGACCATCGCATTAAACGCTACCGCGGCAGCGATGTCGAGCATCTTTTAAAACGCAGGGAAGCGCAGCGCCAGCCCGAAGATTTTGCGAAATCAACACTTCACAGGGGGATGCCGGTGCTAGACAGCGGCATCAGCTTGATTCGCGATGGCAGGCTGTACTATCGCGGACATGAGGTCGTTAAGTTGGCGCAAAATCACACTATTGAACAGGTGTCAGGTCTCCTCTGGCTGGACGAACTTGACGGTTCGCTGTTCACCTTCAAATCAAAACTCCAGCTTCCACCTGAACTATGGCACTGGCGGGAATTTCCAGCCTTCACACGAATGCAGATGATGCTGCCGCTGGCCGCCACACAGGATCGCGCCGGGACGGTGTTGCACCCTGAACATGTTCCGCTCACGGGCGCACGGATTTTGCGACTGCTGACGGGAGCGGTGGTCGGGCATTTTGAAAAACCAACCATTGCTGAAAATATATTGAGTGTCTGGCATTCTCTGCATCCCTATAACCAGCAGGCGCTGGATGCTGCATTGATTTTATGTGCCGATCATGGCCTGAACGCCAGTTCTTTTGCGGCGCGGATTGCGGCGGGAACGCATGCCGATCCCTACGCGGTGGTTAGTGCCGGGCTGGCGACGCTTTCCGGGACGCGGCAAGGCGGGATGGGGCAGCGGGTTCGGTCATTCTTAAACTGCATCAAACGCCCCGAAGATGCCGAACGCATCGTGGAGGAGCGGCTGGATAAACGCGAAGACATCCCCGGCTGTGACCATCCGATGTATCCCAACGGCGATCCGCGTGGCAAACTTCTGGTCAAGCTGGCGCGGCAGTATGCGGTGGATAAAGCTGCACTGGAATATCATCTGGCGGTGCTCGAAGCGGTAGATCAAATCTCCGGGCAGAAACCGTCGGTCGATTGGGGGCTGGTCATGCTAAGCGATGTATTGACACTGCCGGAGGACGCCCCGATTTTGCTGTTTGCGCTGGGGCGCACAGTCGGCTGGCTGGGTCATGCCATCGAGCAGTATGAGAGCGGGGGTATGATTCGGCCCACTGCGCGGTATACTGGACCGGACCCGGCAGAAATGTAATGTTTTTCCAATGTTTGCAATATAACATTTAATGACCATTATTTTCAGGGAGTAACCATGAGAAAAACGTTATTTTCCGTTATCGTCCTGATGTTGATTTTATCGCTATTACCTGTCGCACTGGCACAGGACCCGAACGCCTTTGGCTACGAGGTAACCTTTGTCGGGCGCACCTATGACCCGGTCAGCAACACGACCACTTTTACCTATCGTGTGGTAGGCAGCGGCGAACCACCTGCCCTCAGTCACTTTGACCTCGAAATCCCCCAGTGTGAGGACAGTCCATCTCTGGAAGTTGTCAGTTTCTCGCCCACACAGGCCGTTCAAATCGGCACCGATCCCAACACTGGCGTGAACGGCATCAAGTGGGACTTTGGCCTCGCCGAAGATGGCGAACAGCTTTACAGTATCACCTTTGAAGGGGATGTTGTGCTCGGCGAAGTGGCCACAGCGGTAAAGGCCGGAAACGGTTTCGAAACCATCATTCTGCCGGGGGCTGCCTGCTCCGAAGCCTCGATTGACATCGAAAAATTCCTGTCCATTGATAGCGGCCTGACGTGGCTGGATGCCGATGTCGGCACCGGACCGGATGTCACGTTGGAGAACGAGGTGTCTTTCCGCTTCGTCATCACCAACGATGGCACCGTTGATTTGACCAACATCACCGTGACGGATGACCTGATTAGCAACATCACGTGCGGAATCCCCGAAACACTGGCCCCGGCTGCTTTCTTTGAATGTACGGCTGGCCCGGTAGCGGTCGTTGAAGGGGAGTATGTCAATGTTGCGACAGCCAGTGCTGCACATGAAGATTCGACGGTATCTGACTCCGACTCGGCAAGTTATTTTGGCGGCGACCGCCCCTCCATTAACGTCGAGAAGCTCGTCTCCGCGGATGGCAGCACATGGGTTGATGCCGATAACGCGCCCGGCCTGCTGGTAGAAATCGGTTCGCCCGTTCATTTCCAGATTAGTGTCACCAACGACGGCAACGTGCCGCTGACAAGCATCGTGTTAACGGACAATCACAGCAGCCTTGCCAGTTGTACGGTTCCCGCCGTGTTAGAACCTGAAAATGGATTTACCTGTCCAGTCGGGCCACTGGAAGCGGTCGAAGGCGCATTTGTCAACACGGCAACCGCCGTGGCAGCGTTTGAAGACCAGAACGTGACCGATACCGACTCCGCGAACTACTTCGGTGGAGAAGAAGACCTGCCACCCATCATCATCATCGAAGGCCCGGTGGAAGACATTCAGGGCACGATCATCATCATCTTTGGCATCGAGATTCAACTCGATCCTGATGATCCGCTGCTGGCGATTATCCTGATTGGCGACTTTGTGCATATTGAAGGCGATCTTGACGATGATGGCAATGTCATTATTGTGATTGCCGGAAATGTGACCATCATCAACGTGAATGTCTTTATCAACGATGACGGTGACGCCTGGCGTGACGATAATTGTAACAATCCACCACCACCCTGGGCACCGGCTCATGGCTGGCGTCGTAAATGTGAATAATCGATAACCACATAGAGAGCGGGTGATGCCTGCTCTCTTTTTGATTAGGGAGGGACTATGTTTCGTGTTGGAATGATTTTTGTTTTATTGCTCGTCTTCGCGGGTACGGCGGCGGCCACTGTGCCAGACCTAACCCCCAATCCGCCCAACCAGACGGAGACCGTCGTTGTCCCGGATTTGACCGGATTGACGGAACCGATTGCTACTGCCGTGCTCAATCGCAGTGGGCTGGCGCTGGGGCGTGTGGGGGTGGAGTTGTGGAATGCCTCGTCTACGGCGGCTATCAACACTATCGGCAGCCAATCCGTTGCCCCCGGCAGTGAGGTTGAGATAGGCTCGGCGGTTGATGTGATCATTCTGCGCCAGCCAAATGCGCTGGTCATCTTTGATGATAACGATTTGACACTGGTCAATAATACCGGTGTAGACATTAGCCTGGAGGGTATTCGTTTCACCTCGCTGGATGGGAATACCCCTGCCACATTTCTGGCAAGCGAATGGGGTGATACGCTGCGGGCCAATCAGTGTATGCAGATGTGGTCGGTGCAGCGTGGTTCCCCTAAAGGTGTGCCAGAGTGTAACCTGATCCAGCGCAATCGCAGTATTCTGGACAGATCAATGCATTTCTGGACCGGGAGCAACGGAGCCACGCAGTTTTCAGTGAGCCAGAACGCCGATCAACGCGCTGTGTGTAACATCGCGGCGGGTCGCTGTGAATTTTATCTGGATGGCGGCGACAACGTCGGCAATGTGCCCTTCATCTATTTTGCCTACACGACCGATGCGCTGATTGTGATGAATCGCTCCGAGGATTTATGGCTGCGCATGGGGCGGCTGACCGTTACCAACAAACATGCCAGTCCACAGGGCATCCCGTTTGAACTGGGGCAGGCCAGCAGCTACGGCGATCCTGAGATTGTGGGTCGATTTAACCGGCTGGCTCCCCAGCAGTGTATTTTGTTCACGACTGGCCCCGAAGCCGAATTACCGGAAGAATGTGATGTCATCTACACCGCAACCGTCAGCCCGGAGACCAATTTCTGGGGGGCAGCGTTTGATGTGGACAGCATGACCGATGAACTGCCGCATTCGTGCCCAGCCGCGACGCCAAATCGCCTGACGATTTGCATCATGCCGCGTTAGGTTAAGCAAAGGTCATCGGGAAATCCGCCTGCAAGCGGTTGAGGGGAGGACAACGCCGCGATTTTGGTAGGCAACGGCACGTCCTTTATTGTCCTTTCCTCAACCAAAAATTAGGGAGACCTGTCTCTAAGCCCCGTCGTCATGAGACACAAGGTATCACCCTGCGTTCCCTCTCGTCCCTGTGATGCAAATTGAAGAAATAATCGGGTAAAGGTTGATGAGGCCAGTGCGTTGGCTGGCAAACGCCATATATGGCATCCCTACGATGGGCCAGGGTATTTCGTAGGGACAGCATCCATGCTGTCCGTCACTGTAAAATGGAAGGTCATTTGCCATGTTACCCGATTGATTTGGCAAGCTGCATAGTGGGAAGCTAGCGCGAAGCGATTGAGAGGAGGGGTCAGAAAGGTTCAGGAGTTGAAAGCTATTTCACATAAAACGTAATTTCTAATCCTTTTTCTGCTATTTGCGGCAGTGGGGTCCTGTCGCAGCCTGCGGAGTGGTATACTCACTCCGGAAGGAGCAACCCATGAACTCACGCATCAAAGACATTCATCTGGCGGACCAGATTGACGAGGCCGAACTCAACTGGCAGCGCACTATCACACCTGTCACCGAGCACTACATCAAGCAAACGCGGCAGCACGATTATTCTGGCAAACGTATTGCCGTCCTGATGCACATCACCTGGAACGCACTGACCTTTCTGCTGGCATTGCATGAAGCCAGAGCGCATGTCAGTGTGGCCGCCGTCAACTCGGACAGCACGCATGACCCGACCGCCGCTTATCTGGCAGCAAAAGGCATGACCATCTACGGCTGGAGTGGCATGACGGATGCTGACCATCAGGAGCACATGCACTTGATGCGCGAGTTTGACGCCGACTATCTGGTGGATGCGGGCGGAGAACTGGCGATTGCCTATCGTGACAAGCCATCGGTGGTTGGGGCACTGGAAGCCACCCAAACCGGACTCAATCGACTGGCAGAAGTGGATATTCCCTTCCCGGTCTTCAATTGGAACAGCATCGAACTCAAAAACCAGATTGAAAACCGCTTCACGGTCGGCACGGGCATCTGGCATGCCTTCAGCATGGTAACGCTGATGAGTCTGTTTGCGCGGCGAGTGTTGGTGGTAGGGTATGGCCCCGTAGGCAAAGGCATTGCTGAGCGGGCGCGAAATCTGGGTGCGGTGGTAATGGTATCCGATCTCGACCCCATGCGCCGCCTCGATGCCAATCTGCACGGCTGTGAAACCATCGCGCTGCATGACGGCCTGAAGCGGGCGCAAATCGTGGTGACGGCTACCGGGCGCGATAAAGTCTTAAGCGTTGCGGAATTTCGTTTGATGCAGTCCGGTACGATTGTATTGAATGCCGGGCACAGCCAGCGCGAACTCGACATTGACTGGTTGTATGGGCGGCCCCACCAGCGCGTCAAGGCATTTATTGAACGCTTTGAGTTGGGCGACACCAATATTTACTTGCTGGCGCGGGGCAATCTGCTTAATCTGGCGACCGGAGCCAACGAATTTGACAACGACCTGTTCGATGCTTTTTCGGCAGTGATGCTGCGCGGCACGACATGGATGATGGATGGTGGTGCGGCGGGTATGTCACCCGGCATACAACCCTATCCGCGTGAAATCGAGCGCGAGATTGCGGGTTTGCTGGCAGAATGTCGTTGAGAATGATACGCCCTCTGTCCTTCGGACATCTCCCCATAAATAACGGAACAGGTGATGCACGGCTTTATAAGTTCCCTCCCCATAAATGGAGAGGGTTAGGGAGGGGAAAAATTTGTTTTGTCGCCTGTACCTTATACGAACGGCAGCATTCTCGCATCGACAAGCTATTAAGTGTCACCAATGGCTCAATGTACGCGTTTCCCGCCGAGCGCTATCCGGTTACCGGATACTCCTCGCGCTGGATGCTATCACGCTCCTTTTCTTCGTCGCGCTCCAGTTCTGAGGGGGATTGGGTCCCATAGCGCCGGGCGTAAACATGGGTGAACTTGGCCCCAAACAACAAAATCTGCGCCGAGTAGTAAATCCACACCAGAATCAAGACTAAGGAACCCGCCGCCCTGTATGTCGAGGCAAAACTGCTGTTGCCCAGATAAATCCCCAGCGCGAATTTACCCAGCGTGAACATGACTGCCGTAAAAAGCGCCCCCCAGAACACATCCCGCCACCGGACCCTGACATCCGGCAGGATTTTGAAGATCATGGCGAACAGTCCAGTGAATATTGCCAGCGAAATCACCAGATCTAAACCCTCAAGCACCCACTGCCAGCGGGGCAGCGTGCCCTCGGCCAGATCATCCACAGCAGCAATTCCCGCGCTGATGATGAGCGCAACCAGCAGCAGAAAGCCAGTGCCCAACACCATTGTGAACGAGAGGAAACGGTCACGAATTGTCTCCCAGATGCTGTGTACAATCCCGCCATTATGCTCCGGCGGTTCGACACCCCACGCAATATTAATCGCCTGCTGTAGATGGTTGAACAGCCCGGCAGCAGCAAGTATAAGGGTTATCACGCCGATAGTCGTGGCGACGACACCGTTGGCCGGTGATCGTGCGCTGCGAATCATCCCTTCAACAGCTTCGGCTCCGTCGCGACCAATCAACCCGCCAATCTCTTCGGTAATGCGGCCCTGAACCGCCGCTTCACCAAAAACAAATCCCGCCACCGCTACCGCTATCAGCAAAATCGGGCCGATGGAAAAGGTGGCGTAGTATGCAATGGCCGCCGCCAGTAGGGGAGCTTTATCGCGCCTGAATTCCCGGTAGACGGTCTTCAAGAAGTCGAAGATCTCTTTGAGTGTATCCAACGTGCGCCTCCTTACACGCTTCCTGCCGCCACTATAGCAACCACGAGCAAGAACTACGTTAAAAGATGAGCACATTAGATTGAGAGCAGGTTTACGGAATGCTGTGTGCGACCTTCCATGCATCAAATTCGACCAGCAGCGCAGCCTTCAGGTCCGGCTCCGCATAGCTGGCGGTGAAGGCGTTGCGGGCGAGGCGGACAATATCGCTCGTCGAATACCCAAAGACATCTTTCAGTAGCCGGTATTCTCTGGACAATGTGGTGCCAATCAGCCTCGGATCGTCGGTGTTAACCGTGACCAGCACCCCGGCTTCATCCAGCCTGGGCAGCGGGTGATCTTCAATACGCGGGTAGAAGTTCAAATACACATTGCAGGTCATGCTGACTTCCAGCGGAATCTGGCGCTCAACCAGTTGGTCCAGCAGTCGCTGGTCCTCTATAGCACGAACGCCATGCCCGATACGGTCTGCCTGAAGTGCGTTCATTGCACCATGAACGCTGGCGGCTCCTTCGCTTTCACCAGCATGGGGCAGGCTCCTCAAGCCTTCGCTTTTTGCTTGAGCGAAAACATGAGCAAACGCTTCCGGCGGGGCATTGACTTCATTGCCGCCCAGACCCAACCCGATCACACCATAATCTCGCCCAAGCAGCGCATATTGCAGGGTATTTTCGGCAGCCCCCGGCACATAATCGCCCCCGTTGCGGTAATCGGCAAAAGCCCGGTTGCGGGGAATATCGAACACCCAGCGCAGTTCAACGCCGAATTCCTCACGGACACGCCGCCTGCCAGTTTCTAGCCCCTGCAATAGTTCCTCAATGGTCAGGTCAGGATGCAGGATATCCACCAGCGAATAGGGGGTGATGGTTACTTCGGCGTAGCGCACATTCTCAGCCTTTAAATCCTGTCCGATGGCATACACCGCCAGCGCTATATTGTCGGCAGTGCTGAGCAGCCGTTTCATCACCCGAACCACCTCCACAAAATGGAAGAAATCCCGGAATACAAACCATCTATTGATGGTCTCTTCTGTATCGCCGGGCAGTAAATCGAGTAAGCCGTTGCGCTCGGCGAGTTGCAGGACGGTATGCGGCGGCAGCATACCATCCAGATGGACATGCAGTTCGGCTTTGGGCATATCTTCAACCATGAACGCTCTCCTGTGTCACCGAACAACATCATGCCGCGCAAACTGTGTTGACCGCAAGGACATATGTCCCGACCGCATACCAAAACACGTTGTCATGCCTATTCCTCAAGCCAGTCTGTGACGAAGCGGTCACTCAGATGAATATCGACCTGTCTCAGTGGTCCACTCCCGATATTTATGAACTTGTGCGGTGTGTTGGCTGGCGCAATGATGATGTTGCCTGCCTTCGCTTCAAGGCTTTTCTCGCCAACAGTGAAGGCCGCCGTACCTTCCTGTATGATGAAAATTTCTCGATAAGGGTGCTGGTGGAGCGCCACACCGCCACCGGGCGGCATATCGATCCAAATGAACGAGACTTCAGCCAGAGCATAATGGTATCCCTCAAACTCGAAGGTGTTACCATCTTGCGGGAGTTGACTCCGGTCTATGAGTGTAAATGTCATGCTGCTAACCTTTCTCATCAACCAAAATGGGCTGCTCTTCCAGCGCAGGCGACAACCGCCGACGCCCTAACCACTTCGCGCCTGTCACCAATCCGATACTGGTGAAAATAATCGTCATGCCCAGCAGCATACCTGCATTGAAGGGGTCGTTGAGAAAAGTCACGCCCCACAGTGTCCCGAATAACGGGACCAGAAATGTGACGCTGGCGGTGCGCGTCGAGCCGACCTCGCGCAGCAGAAAGAAATAGAGCAGGTAGGCAAATGCGGTGGACAGCACGATTAACGCACCCAGCGCGGCAATGGCCCGTGATGACGGAACGGTAGATGGCATGGTAAACAGGGCAATCGGCGCTAAGATGATGGCGGCGCTGAGTAACTGCACCATTGAGGCGTATATGGCGGGCAGGAATGTGATGTGCTTGGAGGCATAAACGGTGGCAGTCCCATAACAAAGTGCTGCCGTTAGTGATGCAACGACAGCCACAATGATCTCTGAATTGACCTCTAACGGGCTGCCACCCATGAGGACCACTACGCCAACAATGCCCAGTAAAACACCCGTGATCTTGCGCCCGGTGAGTTGTTCGATGCCCCACGCGCTGGCGATTAAGGCCGTAAAAAGCGGTGTAGTCGAATTGAGAATGGCGGCCAGCGATGCAGTCAGGTTTATCTCTGAGAATGCGATGAGGGTAAATGGAATAGCCGAATTGAGCAGCCCCACGACAAAGTAATTGCGCCATTTATCCTTCAAGTGGAGTGATACCTTGCCCGACCTGTTCTGCCGGGTTACTTGAGCGACCACTACCAGAATCAAGCCACCCAGCAGCGTACGAAAGAACATCATGGACGTTGGGCTGAACTCTTCGACGGCAATCCCGATAAACAGGAAGGAAGCGCCCCAGATAGCTCCAAGGAGTAACAATGCCGCAAAATGGATGGGTTTCATGGGTATACCTTTGCATGTGTAAGGTTGGATGTATGGGGGTTTGAGGCATCCCCACAAGTGTCTATATTATAGACGCGGCGTCAACAGAAATATTGTATTTTTCCGACATGAAGGCAATTCCTGTTACGGCTTGTATTTGCTTAAAGACGTCAGGTTGATGAAAATTAAGGAAGGCTTCAATACAGGAGGGCACATGAACGCCAGGACACAGGATGTAAAGGCTATCGTTATATTTGGCCTCCTTGCCGTTATTGCTCTGGCAAGTCTTGTGGCACTATTTGGAGTGCTTTTAGGAACAGGAATCTTTGTTGGCGTGGCTGGTATAATGGTACTACTGATGATACCAGCGGGCCGCATCCCACTACAGGCGCAGAATATATTAGGCATTCTAGGATTAATAATTATTCTCGTCATTCCTCCTGCAATTTTTATGGCACTGTTTGGCGTTCTTCTGGGGATAGGAATCTACGTTGTCTCAGCCGGGATGCTCGTCTATATCATAACGTCCGGCGAGGGACAAACAGGCGGGTTGATGGCTGCGGTTGGCCCCGTCTGCCTGATAGTCATTATTTTTGGGGGAATAGCGACATTGCTACCCAGAGAGATTGCGCTTGGGATTTGGGTTGGGCTGCTTGCGGTAATGCTGGGCTTAAGTTTATTGCCCCGAAAAGATGATCCAAGCAGTCTTTCGTAAACGTGAATTTTTTGTGCAACAAACCAGCATTTGGGAAACATCTGAGAAATTACTGGCTATCGTACTAATCGCATGTGATGGTCACGAGTTGACACTTATATTTCAAGTTCATCAAGCACCAATACCGTGATTTTGTCACTCACATTACGCAACGCAATATCATTCGTCAAAAAAGCATCACAGCCAGTCGATAATGCGGCGGCAATATGAAGTGCGTCAGGAGTCTTTAGCTTATAGATTGACCGCAGAGTCGCGGCGGTTTCAGCAATTCCGGCACTAACTGTTACAGTTATAATCCCTTTGGTCTTGTAAAGCATAGTCCTGTACCGATTGACAAGTTCAGCATCATTTGCCTCCAATGGCTTTACGAGGATTTCGGTTAACGTTAGAACGCTTGTTGTTATACGCAGCTCCCCACTGTTTACATAACCGAATATCTGTTTCATTTTATCGACGAAGCCCACACGATCCTCCGTGAAATAAATAAATGGTGCGGTATCCACATAAACCAAGTTAACGTCATGGAAGGCGTCATCAATTTTCACTAACGATTATCCCATTCATCACGCAGTCTATTGATATGTTGCTGTGGGTCTTCATCGTCGGCAAGGTGTTTCGCAATTCCGGCGAAATCCAGAATGCTGTATTGTGCTGTTTCATCGGACACTTCTAACGAATCAACAAGGAGTTTTACAAGCTCTTTCCGTTCAGACGCACTCAGTGTTTTCGCCTGCCGGAGAATATCTGCTACATTCATAATGATTTCCCCTCCATACATGTCTTTAAATTATAGAGCAGTTCCTTTAATCCGTTGACAGTTTGGTTATTTGCACCAGTCGTAAAGGTTCGCAATTCAAAAAACGACGCCGGGTTGTTATGATAGGGTCGGTTTGGAGCAATGCCGGGAGTATTGATGACCACCTTCCGTATCGAAGTATTTAATAAAGACAAAATTTCTAACCCGAAATTGGTGGCGGTTGCGCACCAACTTGGAATCGACGCGCTCGCGGGCTGTTTAATGGCCCGTGTTTTTTTTCTGAAAGGCGACCTGTCGCGAGAAGATATTGAGCGACTTGGCACTGAACTGCTGGCAGACCCTGTCACCGAGACATTTCAGGTCGTCAACGGCGAGACCGTCAGTGCCGACCACTGTATTGATGTGACACTGCTGGCGGGTGTCACTGACGCCGAAGCGGAACATCTGCTGTATGCGGGGCGGGTGATGGGTATCGCGGGGCTGCATGAGGCCGCGACAGGACAACTGTATATGCTGGCGGGGAATCTCAATAAACAGGAGTTAGAGACCCTCGCCCGCAAAGCCTACTCCAACGAAGTCATTCAAAAGTATGCCATAGACGAGCGGGTGGCTCCACCGTTCATCGATTATCCCAAAGCCAATCCGACCGTTGAGACGATTTTGCTGCGCGAGGCCGATGACACGCGGCTAGTAGCGATCAGCGAAGAACGGCGGCTGGCGCTCAATCTTGAGGAAATGCAGGCCATCCGCGCCTATTACCAGAGCGAAGGCTGTGACCCAACCGATGTTGAGCTGGAAATGCTGGCCCAGACGTGGAGCGAACACTGTGTGCATAAAACGTTCAAAGCACAAATTACCTATAACGGTCCCCTGCCCGGTGCTAAAGAAGGCATCCACGAGCAGAAAATCGCGGGCTTGATTGATGATTACCTGAAACGAGTCACCGATGAGCTTGATAAGGATTGGGTCCTCTCGGCATTTGTAGACAATGCAGGCATCATCCGCTTTGATGACAACTTTGATCTTGCCTTTAAGGTCGAGACCCACAATCACCCCTCCGCCATTGAACCCTTTGGTGGGGCCAATACGGGAGTAGGCGGCGTCATCCGGGATGTGATTGGTGTCAGTGCCCGCCCGATTGCTAACACGGATGTGCTGTGTTTCGGGCCACAGGAAATGCTCAATAAAGATGTGCCGGAAGGTGTGCTTCATCCGCGCCGGGTCAAAGAAGGCGTGGTGCACGGCATCGAGGATTATGGCAACAAAATGGGCATTCCTACCGTCAACGGGGCCATTCTGTACCACCCCGGTTATACATCAAACCCGCTGGTGTTCTGCGGATCGCTGGGCATTTTGCCACACGGCAGCCATCGCACCACCCCACAGCCAAACGACCTGATTGTGCTCATCGGTGGGCGGACCGGGCGCGATGGTCTGCGCGGCGCGACTTTTTCCAGCATGGAGATGGACGGCACAACGGGTGATATAGCGGGGAGTTCGGTGCAAATTGGGCATCCCATCAACGAAAAACAGGTGCTGGAAGTGGTCATGCAGGCCCGTGGTGAGGGGCTGTACAATGCGATTACCGATTGCGGTGCGGGTGGACTGTCGTCGGCAGTCGGCGAGATGGGTGAGACCATCGGCGCGGATGTTCAGTTGGCGGATGTACCGCTCAAATATTCCGGCCTGCGCCCGTGGGAAATCTGGCTGAGCGAGGCACAGGAGCGCATGGTGCTGGCAGTGTCACCGGATAAATGGGAGCGGCTGCAAGAAGTCGCCCGTGCACAGGATGTCGAGGCGGTGGCAATTGGCAGCTTTACGCCCACCGGACGCCTCACGCTGCGCTATGAAAATGAGGTCGTGGGCGACATCGACATGGCTTTCCTGCATGATGGACTGCCGCCGCGCCATATGAAGGCCGAATGGTCCTATCCCAGATTGCCACAGGAAGATGTCGGGACCACCAAAGATCAGGGATTTTTTGAGAACACGCTGATATCACTGCTGGCGCATCCCAACATCCGCTGCCGGGAAGACACGGTTCGCCGCTTTGACCACGAGGTGCAGGGCACGACTGCGGTCAAGCCGCTGGTCGGGGAGGGCAATAAGGGGCCGGGTGATGCAGCCGTGCTGGTGCCGCTGGATACCGTGCTGGATAATCCCGCCGTGACGCGGGCTGTCGCATTGAGCAATGGCATCTGCCCGCAGTTCGGCGACATTGACCCGTATGCGATGGCATGGGCAGCGGTAGATGAAGCGATGCGCAATATTGTGGCGGTTGGTGCTGATCCGGAGCAGGTCGCGCTCCTCGATAACTTCTCATGGGGCAATCCCAATCTGAAAGACCGGCTGGGGGCACTGGTGCGCTGTGTGCAGGGCTGCTATGACGCCGCGAAGGCATTTGGCACACCGTTTATCTCCGGCAAGGACAGCCTCAACAACGAATATCTGGACAGCAGCGGAAAACGCCATGCCATTCCCGGTACGCTGTTGATTTCGGCAGTCGGCATCGTGCCGGACGTTAACGAGACCGTGACATCAGATTTCAAGTTGCCGGGGAATACAATCTATTTGGTGGGCGAAACACGCGATGAATTGGGTGGCAGCCATTACTACAAGGTCAACAATTTAAAGGGTGGGCAGGTCCCGCAGCCTGTCCCGCAAGCACCGGGCATGATGAAACTGTTACACAATCTCATTCGCGAAGGACTGGTGCAAGCCTGCCATGACTGCTCGGAAGGCGGTGTGGCAGTGGCCCTCGCGGAGATGTGTATAGGTGGCAATCTTGGCGCGGTGTGCGAACTGGATGAGCCGCGCATTCCGGTAGAGTCGATGCTTTTCGCCGAAAGTCTTAGCCGCTTCATTGTTGAGGTGCGTGAAGAGGACCGTGAAGCATTCGAGTCACTGATGCTCGACACGCCGCTAAAGCATCTTGGCATCGTCACCGATAATCCACGCCTTGTCATCAATGGCAAATTGGGCACCACCTTGTGCGACATGACAGTCAAGACGCTTGAATTGTCGTTCCGGGGACCATCGCCCGATGTGGAAGTTGGCGCTCCGCCGCCTATCGAAGTTGAGCGTATCGCGCTGGATCGCATGGTCAACGTCCACACCTCACCGCCGAAAGTCCTGATCTTACACGCCAACGGAACCAATCGTGATCGCGAGGCAGAACTGGCCTGTCGTCTGGCGGGTGGTGATCCCGAAATCGTCCATATCAATCAGTTAATTCATCATGAACGCCACTTAATGGATTATGCCATGCTGGTCATTCCCGGCGGTTTTTCGTATGGTGATGATCTGGGCGCGGGGATGCTGCTGGCGAAGGACATCCGGTACCGTCTGCCAGAGGATATTGAAGACTTTATCGCCGACGGTCGCCCGGTGCTGGGTATCTGCAACGGCTTTCAGGTGCTGGTCAAAGCCGGATTGCTGCCCGGATCACGATTTATGGTGCAGCAGCGTCCCGCCGTGACCCTTAGCCGCAACACCTCGGACCAATTTGAGTGTCGCTGGGTCTATTTGAAACCCAATTTAAAGAGCGCCAACTTATTCACGGATGGTCTCGACGACTTGATGTATTGCCCGGTGGCGCATGGTGAGGGCCGCGTGATGGTCAAAGACCCGGATATGCTCAAAAATGTGTGGCAGAATGGGCTGGCGACACTGATCTACAGTGATGAAAACGGTCAGGTGGTCCCCTATCCCGGCAACCCGAACGGTTCGGTGTATGGCATTGCCGCACTGGGCAATCCGCTGGGCAACGTGATGGGATTGATGCCCCATCCCGAAGATCATATTTTCCCGTGGCAGCACCCACGCTGGCAGCGCGGTGAACGAGGGATGCTGGGCCTGCGGTTGTTTGAAAACGGCATCAAATTTAGTTAAGGGCGATTTGAGAACTTGATTTTTGCCTTTGTAAAGCGGGCGTCCACATCGGGACGCCCCTACGGAAGCAACTCAACTAAGGGTGAATCGTCATTGCACACAAAAGTCGTAGGGACACGGCAGTGCCGTGTCCGCTGCTATAAATGGGGAGGAGCGACAGTTCTAAGGGGTAAGATAACAGCGATCTGTTATGCCTGCCAGGAATCCGCATGACAACACAGGACGTGCCGTTGCACGTCCCTACGTCCACAGGATATCATGTGTAGGGACGCCCCGTTGGACGGCAGCAGAAGGGATTGTTTTTAGACAATTATCAAATGTGGGCTAGCGCCACCGCTCCCCACGACAACATATTGGAGGATAACTTTTGCTTTCACATCAAGACATTCTCAACGCCACTCCCCTGACATCCGTTGACCTCGATGGTTGGGGTGAAAAAATCACGGGCAAGGTGCGCGACATCTACACGCAGGGTGACCGCCGCATCCTGATTACCACCGACCGCGTATCAGCCTTTGACCGTGTGCTCGGAGCAATCCCTTTCAAGGGACAGGTCTTAAATCAACTCAGCGAGTGGTGGTTCAATCAAATGCGCGACATCGTGAGCAACCATATGCTCAACGTGCCCGACCCCAATGTGATGATTGTGCAGGAAGCCGAACCGCTGCCCATTGAAGTCATCGTGCGCGGCTACATCACGGGTGTAACCAGTACGTCGCTGTGGACACTCTATGCACAGGGCAACCGCCAACCTTATGGCATCGAATTACCAGACGGCCTGCAAAAAGATGACC
>JAKEEQ010000357.1 GCA_022616515.1 Chloroflexota bacterium
GGCAGGCGAATAATTCAGCATCTCTTTGACGGGTTCCTGTATCAGAAGCCGTGCTTCCTTTTCATTCAATTGCAGCAATCGGTAGTGTAAGGTTGTGTCGTTCAAGGGTGGTGTTTTGATGGCCTCAGCCTCATACAAAATATCCAGTGCTGCCACGATGTCCAGCCGTTCATGTTTGGTCAACAAATTCTGTAGATATGAGAAAAAATCGCGCGGGTAGGTGCCGTTTTCGACCGCATCAAATAGTAGCTGGGCCTCGTCAATCATCATCACAATATGGCGTTCGCGGCGGACGGCTGTCAGGGCAACATCCAGAAAGTCATCCGCCAGCCAGCGCAGCATTTCGACCTCGGACGGGTCTGGAAAATCGGGCAAACGATAGGTGCTGGCTTCCACAGCTTCCATTGCCGCACGGGTTTGGTCAACAATGGTCGCAATCAGGCCGATTTCGTCATCCAGATCAAGTTGGCTCGCGTCAATCCAAATCGGGACATATCGTTCGTCGATATGCAGCGGAATTTGTGAAAGCAGCGAACTTTTGCCGATACCGCGCTGGCCCAGCACCACCAATGCTTTCTCATTGATAGCACCGGCCAGATGGCGCTGGAAAAAAGCGAAGGCATGGCGGCGACCATAAAAACGAGTGGCATCAGTTGTCGGTTCAAGTGGATTATATGGGTTTATCTTCATCAAAAAAGCATTACTTCTTATCGTCGGCTGAGTCCCATGGTAACTGTGACATACGCCCCGCCGCAAGCAGCGGGGGCATCTACCGTCAACACGAGTGCGCAGGTGAGCCTGCGTCTGACGCTCGCTCTGATAGTCCCACCGATGCCCCGGCGGTTTTAATGTTCTTTGCTGCATTATGGTCGCGCTGGTGATGTGTGCCACACGCCGGACAACACCACTCGCGGTCTCGCAGGGTAATTTGTTGATTGACGTACTGGCAATGGCTACACGTTTGGGTAGACGGATACCAGCGGTCAATCTTGACCACCTGTTTGCCCCGCTTCAGGGCAACCCATTCCAGGATGTTGACAAACTGTGCAAAGGCCAGATCGCTCACCTTGCGCCCCCACAGCCGTTTCATACCCTCAAGGTTCAGGTCTTCAAGGTAGATGATGTCATACTCATCACACAATTGATGGGCGAGCTTAAAGTGAAAATCCCGGCGTCTGTTTGCCACCGTCGCGCTGTGTGTCGCCAGATTACGCTTCGCCTGTTTGTAACGATTCGACCCCTTGACCTTGTGTGATAATTGACGGTGCAGTGTGCGTGTTTTACGTAGCCCCTGCGCGAAAAACTGTGGATGCGACCATGCCCGCCCTTCATCGTCGGTGAGGAACGTTTTCAGTCCAAAGTCCAAGCCGCCGCTTTTACCTGTACTGGCTTGCTCAATACTGATGTCCTCAGCGACACTGAAAAACAGCCACAATCTGCCCACGCTGTCGCGCTTAACAGTGAGTGTCTTAATCGTACCATGAATAGGGCGATGTTGCACAAATTTATAGTCTACGCCGTCAATCCTGATGATGCCGCGTTCCCGTGTCCACTTATCGTTGCCTTTTTCCCGGTTACGATTGTAATCGACCAGTTTGTAGCTCTTCTCTTTTTGTGGCAAGGTAAACGACTTGTACTTATGGGGTTTCTTGAAACCGGGGGGACGCTCGTTGAGTCCCTTGAAAAATCGCTGATACCCATCATCAATCCGCCGACAAACATTTTGACATGCCTGCGAGTGTAAGTCCTGCCACAGCGCAAAGCGTTTCATTTTGCGCAGCTTGAGGACATGCTGGCTCATCCTGTTATACGAAATATACTTGCCCGTCATGCGGTAGTAACGTCGCTGCAATTTGATGAAATGATTCCAGATGGTAGACGCCACGAAAATTTTATGCCGCAGGTTTTCATCTTTTTTATCGCAGCGATACAATTGGAATGTATAGGTTTTGCGAACTGTGATAGAATTAGCCATGCTTCGACTCTCACGTAGTCGGAGGGCCAGTGGGTGCGTCAACACCGCGACTGGCATGTTGATTTCTGTTAGTTTAGCATACCTGTCATACGGAAACAACATCTTATTCGCTTTCATCCCCACGCCTGAAGATGGGTGGCTCCCAGCGCCAATTGTCGGTAAAATGCCCATCACACAGCAAGTAGGGATGCCCTGTTGGGCGTCCTGTGGGAAAATACCCGACACTCACAAAGGATAAGAGCCACTTGTTCACCGACATCTCGCTCGATTTGCTCAAACTGTTTCAAGGCTACTACCAGAACACCATCCGCACCCATCTTGAAGATTTTCCTATCCTCTCCACGATGCTGGGCTATTCAATGGGATGGAATGATGTACAGGGAAATCCCGAGCCGAACAGCGGAGGCAAGCAACTGCGTCCCCTGCTAACGCTCCTGTCGGCGACTGCGATGGACGGGTTTGTTGAAAATGCGCTGCCGCTGGCGTCGGCGATTGAACTCATCCACACTTTTTCGCTGATTCACGATGACGTTATGGATAACTCGGCGATGCGGCGCGGGCGTCCATCGGTGTGGAATGTGTGGGGTGTCAATCAGGCCATTAACGCCGGGGATGGGGCTTATGGGCTGAGCTTTCAACTGCTGGCAGACGCCGAGTATTCGCTGGATATACGCCGTGTGCTGCGAGCAGAGGCGATGCTGGGCAATGCGTGTGTCGATACGGTGCAGGGCCAGATGCTGGATATTTCCTTTGAAGACCGCGAGACAGTTAGCGTGGGGGAATACACAACGATGACGAGTCTGAAGACCGGGCCACTGATTGGGTTGGCGATGGCGGGCGGGGCACTGCTGGCGGGTGCTGATTTAGAGACGGTCAATGCACTGGACATCACGGGGCGTACGCTGGGGGTGGCTTTCCAGATTCAGGATGATATTCTGGGCATCTGGGGCGACCCGGAAAAGACGGGCAAAGCCAACGTCGATGATCTTGTCCAGAAGAAGAAATCGCTGCCGGTATTGTGGGCGCTGGAAAATGTGCAAAATGAGCAGTTACACCAGCTATATCAGGAGCCTGCACCGCTCTCGCTGGAGACTACGAAGGCCATTTACGATATTCTGACCGCTCATGAAGTGCGCCGTGTGGTCGAGGAAGAAGCTGACCGTCACTATCAAACGGTGGTGAGGGACATTCGTCACTATTATCCTGACAATGAAACGCGGGCAGAAATGTTGACTATTGTGGACTTCATTGTTAACCGCAATTTTTAAAATCAAAATGGGCGGAACGCGAAAAGTTCCGCCCCATTAACCCTCAAAACCTACGGCAGATAAGGAACCAGTGCCGGGCAGCTATCATTAGCCGCCGCTGAGAGAGTCCGGTTGTCAAAGTCTCCCGTTGCTAACGCAAAATAGCCATCATCGTTGGTGCAGAAGCTTCCCTCATTCGCCAGATACACCGCTACCACTGCCGTCAGGCGCGGCGCAGCAAATGACGTACCCATGACCGTGCCACCTTCAGATGTTACTTCGTATTCACCCGGAATCATGATTTCGCCGTAATTCGAGATGCGGTCGGTGTTATTGCCCTGTCCCTGAACGCTCAACAACGGCATGTCTTTGTCGCTGCCCTGTTCGACCCACGCCATCGGGGCCTCAAAGCCCTGACCACTACTGGCACTGACGCTGACCACCTGACCCCATGCGGCAGGCCAGAAAGGTTGATCCAGACCGAAGTTCCCGGCTGACGCAATGGCAATCGTATTGCTCTGGTTGGCAGCAATCACGCTTTGCAACGGGTGCAAATCATCAGCCTCCTGAAATGCCGTTGAAACCGCCGGGAAAACTTGATTGTCGTAGAAAACGACGGCCCGCTGGAAGATACCGCGATAACGGTTCAAATCTTTCGCTTCATTGGCTTCAAGGAATTCACCGCCGAACGCCTGCATCGCTTCAATGAATTCGCACGGAATCAGCCCCATGCTCAGATTGACAACAATGAAGTCTGAACTTGAATCATTAATGGCGGTTTCCAGTTCATCCGCCAGCACCTGTGCATCCTGCGAAAGCTGCACCTGAACAATATCGAAGTCGTCAGGATTTGCACCGAGTTCTGTCAGCGACTCTTCAATTTCGGCAATCACAATATCACCATGAGCATCCAGTGTATCCTCGTCGGAGAAGCCGCGCACGGCATACCCCTGCTCTTCAGCGGAAATAACACAAATCTCTTCGTCCTCAGCCTCAACCGCTTCTGGCTGTGTGGTTTCAAAATTATCCACGACAATAATCGTCACGGTGTTGGGTGGTTGTTGGCGCGTGTCGGCTGAAATTGAACCGGCAAACGACAGAACCAGCAACAAAATGAACACCATACCTGTTAGTCTAAACTTCATCGGGCAAAACTCCTCAGTATCCTTCGTTAGATAAGAAATCCTGTATTTCCACAACATGGGTTTGAATGCCACATTGTTCAAACTTATTCAACGCATCATTCAAGAAAATCACAGCCTGATCACGATTTCCCATGTGATGATAATCTTCACCAATGCCCTGAAGGGCGTGAGCAATCCAGATGTCATTTTTCGCTTTACGGGCGATCTGAAGCATTGACTGGTGATGCTCAAGGGCTTTGTTGGTATCACCCAGATCTTTTTCGGCTGTGCCGAGATTAAGCAGGGCAAACACTTTTGTTTCGACATCGTTGATTCGGTCGGCAATCTCAACCTGCTGCTTGGCATAATTA
>JAKEEQ010000358.1 GCA_022616515.1 Chloroflexota bacterium
CATGGGGAACAGTTGCCCACGCTAACTGCTCGAATTCCTCGTTATAGGGAAACTGAATGGTGACGCCGAAGTTGGAAAACGTCTGGCCGATCACGATACCGCCCGTATCCGGGGCGTCCATGTTGGTTGGCAAGCGCCACTCGTTAAACGCACTCTGTGAGCGGAAGAACACGGCACGAGGCTTGTACGGCAGCAGTTGGCCCCACGCCTCCAGAAATAAATCGCGCTGAACCTCCATTGCCTGGATCGACATGGTGGCGACTTCCGAATCAAATCCTTCCTGCAAGAAGATAATGATGTCATCGCTCTCAAAGCGTTCCCATGTGCGGGTCGTATCGCTGTATTCAGCGCCGGTGAACCATTCGGTTTGATAGAGATTGCCTTCAGCATCGGCAAAGCGCCAATGATAATTCACGGCAACCCAGGGCGGTGTTGAGACATCCGGTTCCCACTCGGCGACCCAGAAGCCTGTCTCGTTATCGAGTTCGGCTGTCATGCGGCGCTGTTGACCCGGCACGTAGGACCACAAAACCGACGCACTTTCAACATTGGCAGCGCTGCTGTTGGCCTCGGCAGTGAAGGTCATGCCCTCTGGATAATGGCTTTCGAAGGTATGAACGCCCATTGTCCATTCGGCATCGCCTTCAACCACAGCCGGGCGGTTGTAAAAATCTGTCGTATCGGCCATCGAACTGGCGGGCGTAGGTTCGCCCTGCGCAACAACCGTTGAACCGCCTGCCAGTATCAACCCTATCAGCAAAGCCACTGTCAAGGCAAAAATTGTAACATAAATAATGATTTGTTTCATGGGTTTCATCCGTAAGGAAAACGGAGCGGTGTTACCCGCCCCATACTTGTTGTCTAGTTGCTAGATTCAGTAGCTTCAGGTGTCCGCAGCAGCGGATTGAAGAAGGTTGGTGTTGGTATGGGCGTCGGTGCATCGCCGGTAGCCCCAAGCCATGTGCGCCATTCTCGTTCTACTTCATCAATGGTTAGACCAGTGACCTGTTCAATGGCGTCGTTGCGCAGCGTGCCTCGCCGCATCAGGACCATTAATTCATGGTGAGCTTCAAGACCGTAGTTTTCAACCAGCCATTTGAAGAACGTGTAGCCGATATTGTAGCCATCGCGGGCGCTGTTGCCGCGAATGCTAGGACCACTACCGCGCAGCAATGGCGGTAGATCACCGTTGACTGCCATATTGCGAACAAACTGTTCGTAATCATTTTGTTGGTTCAGTTCAAAAAAGGTTGCATTACCTTCATTAAACCAGTCAACGCCCAGCGCAATATTCTCACTCTGATACAAATGAGCGACCTCATGCAAGGTAGTACCATACGCCATATCTACCACGTTACCGCCGCTCACCACCTGAACCGTTGCACCCCAATCATCGCGAGTGGTTCCAATGACATTTTCGTTGGTCACACCAACCTGCCATTCATTCCAGGTGGTGCGGTTAGAAAAGAGGATAGCACGAGGTTTGTAGGGAAGCAGTTCGCCCCACGCGATGCGGTAGGTCTCACGACCTTCAGCCATTGCCGCCAGAACCAGCTCATCGGTGTTGTCCGGCAACCCTTCTTCCACAAAGACAATAACATCTTCTGATTCGGCACGGGTCCATTGGCGAGTATTGTCTTCGTACTCTGCGCCCAGAATCCACTGAGTGTGATACAGGTTGCCTTCTGTATCTTCAAAAACCCACTGGTAATTGACCGCAACCCAGGGAGGCGTTGCCTCATCGGGAATCCAGTTTAAGGTTGCCACCCCGGTTTCTTCGTCATATTCAGTGGCAATATTGCGGCGCTGTCCAATCACCAGTGACCACACAAAGCTGGCATTGACAATTTCTCCGGCGGAACTCTCAACTTTAGCGGATGCGGTAAAACCTTCTGGATAATTGCTTTGATAGATGAAGTCAGACACCGTCCATTCGGCATCACCTTCTACAACGGGATCACCGGCGTAAAAATCCTCGACTTCGCCCTCAACGGGTGGGGTTGGTGTTGGGTCACTGCCATTCTGAGCACGGACCTGAACGATCATCACCAGCGTCATAGACAATATCACCAGCAAACCAAGACTGGTGGCTAACAATGCACGACTAAATCGACTCATCAAGATTCCTTTCAAATTGACCAGCATTTGCCGGTCGCTATCGTTCCATCATGAATATTATATGGTACTGCTTAATCTACCTTGAGAGAAATGCTCCGGTTTATTAGAGATCACTAAATATCTTCGCCGGGCGGCAAGTCATGTGCATCAACCATTTGCTCTTCCGGTTTATCCGGGCGTATCAGCAGGACGGGAACGTCCAGCCCCTGCATGACCTTTTGCGCCACACCCCCAAACACAAAGCGTGCTAATCCGGTGCGTCCGTGAGTGGACATCACCACCAGATCAGCCCCCTCGTTTTCAACATAGGAGATAATATTGTAAGCAGGGTTGCGACCATGCATGATATGCCCGCGAACTTTAACACCCTGACTGCGCAAATCGTTGCGTGTCCCAATCAGATAGCTTTTAATCTGATCATATTCTTGATCGACAACTTCCTGACGACTGGACAGGGCAATGGTGTCCTGATACTGCGACGTTGGGGAATGATAAATGTGTAACAGGATGAGTTCGGCATCATTATTTTTAGCAATGCGAGCCGCATGGGGAAGGGCCGCCTCTGCCCATCCAGAGCCGTCAAGGGGAACTACTATTTTAGTATACTGGTGTGCCATTTACGCCCTCCGCTTCAGCGCACAAGTCCCCGGTGTCGGAGATGATCCAGCCGCTGCTGCTCCCAGATCCACCAGGGGATTAAGAATACAAAACTCAACATGAAGATGATGATAATGACCGGCAGAACGAGGGCAAATGACGCAATGATGAGACTGATGACGTCTTCGATCACACTCACCACTGAATTGCCCATGCCCCCCGTTGACATCGTCACCGCAGGCCGGGTAACGGCTTTAGTGGCATGAACCCCCCCGGCTGATGCCCCACCGGTAACAACACTGATGGCGAGCAGCATATCGGGGTCAAGCTGGCTGTCCATGCCGCTCATTGAGGCATACATCAAGGCCGTTCCGGCAGTGGGCCGGATGACTGTGTTCACCACATCATTCAAACTGTCGATGCCGGGGATTTTATCAACGGTCATTTCAATAAGGAGCAAAATTATCCAGACAACCAGCGCCGGGGGAGAGGTCATGGCCTCTGCAAGTGATCCCTCTAGCTCAACCGCGCCCGATTGCTGGGCCAGTGAGAGCAGGACCAGTGGCAGATAGGCATTTAAGCCTGCGCTGCTGGATAACCCGAGTCCAGTGATAAAGGCTTCCATTTAAAAACTCCAGTAGGCGGTCGGGAAGGTAAACCCGTCCCATGTTCCCGTAATTGAAAAGCGCAGAAAATCAATTACCCCAATCAAGATAAATGTCAGCGCGGCCCCGCTTAACAACGGCCACCACATCTCCTGAAGATTGCGATAGCGACGCTCCAGCCGGAAAATCGTGATCACCATCACACTGTTAATCATTGTCAGTATGACGACTACCCCGGCGGCGCTAATCAAGCCAAATACCAGCAAAATGATCGGGCGGCGTGTCAATGTCGCAATCAAAACCAATGTAGTTACCAGAAGCAGGCCAGCCAACTCCTGCCAGTTTTCCAGCACCCGCCGGTTATCGTCTCTATGCCAGACCGTGTTATTGAAAATGGGCAGGACCAGTGTGATCATCGCCAGCCCGGTATAAATACCTGTAATAAGGCGCAAAGTATTGTTCGGCTCGTATAGCCCGTTCTCGAATCCGGGGAAAAGATGGAGATAACTATTGATCCCGTCAACGGCCAGGATGCCGACAAACACCGCAAATACGCCTGCGATTTTCAAAGGCGGTAAGCGCATAGCACGCCCACGTCCACTGGCAACATACACGAAAAGCCCCGTCATAACCCCCAGATAAATGCCGGTACACCGTGCACATAAGGGCAATTGAACGCCATATGCTTCAAATGAACGTTCAGCAATGCGATGGCAGACGGCATAGCCAACGGCATCAGCTTTGCCGTGTAAGTGACCGGGGGTGGCGGCGGTCCACAGCGCGATAATAAACATGGAAATGATGGCGATGGAAATGACAAGCCAGCGTGCAACACGCGGTGTAGCCAACGTCGATTGCATTAGGTCTCCCTTTCTTGTCAAACATTATAGCAGAGGACCGTCCAGACAAAAAAACAACACGCCCCGAGGGAGACGGAGCGTGTTTTTAGGTCATTCGCGCGGCGAGAACTCGCCCACTAATTATGGTTGCTAGATGGTGATGCCGAACATCCCATTTTCAAGCTGATCATCGACCCAATCTGCAATGTATGGATAGCGATAGTTACGCCCGTTGTAGGCTGCGAAGGCCGCAATTACACCGTAGATTACCATTACGAATGGCATTGCCAGCGTAGTCACTACGAATGCGACGAAAAGTAGCCCGAACAGAATCAGGAATGGGATTCCGATTAGGACGAGACTAAACAGCGCAGAAATCGCTATCAGGATTCCCAGCAAAATAATTCCACTGAGCAGCACGATCATGACACCAATAGTGCCTACAACCTGCAACGTGAATGCCTGAAGCGAATGGAAGGCCACATACTCCGAACGGCGGCGATAATAGAAGTAAATCGCCAGCGGAACCAGCAGCGGGATCACGACCGCCGGACCACCACCAAGCGCAAACAGCAGGGTGAGTATGGCGTTGCCATGCGCCATTGCCGCCCAGAACTTCTCATTTTCGGCGGCGTGTGCCTTCACTGCGCGTGACGGATAACGATGACGGGGCGGCAGTTTGAAATCGTCCGCACGCGAGGTCATCGTGCTCCACCAGCCGTCATTCTTCTGCTTCTCAGGAGTGTCCTCGTAGTACACTTCGGATCTTGCCTGAGAACGATTGCCGTAGTAGTGCTGCTCGTACTCGCCGATGATGCGCCCTGCTTCTTTTTCTTCCTCTTGCAGACGGTGGATCATGTCTTCAGTGTGCTCCATCTGGTCATTGATGCGGACCGGAATATCGAAGACATTTTCATCATTGTTGTTAGGTTGGTTACTCATCTCTACCTTTTCCTCACTTGCCTTGTTATCCACCTATACGCAATGGTTCCGCAAAGGGTTGCAAGAATCTGTTATAATCCGCCGATGGACTGGAGGCAGCTTGTGAAAAACTGGATTTCGCCCGATTTTACCATCACCAAACGCATGCTTGGTATTATGCTCATTGCCGCTGGAGTAGTGGGTTTAGTAGGTGTATTTGCCATTGATGTGGTGCGCAGTAGTTCTGATTTTGGTCCAGCCCAACAGATGGGTTTGCTGGCCTCAATTAGTATGCTTATTGTCGGTATTTCCCTGCTCCCGCTTGGAAATCGATCTGCTTAAAGGAATCATTGATGATTGTAACGCGCATTCAATGGGGATTACTGGCGGTTGCGCTGGTCGTGATGACTGCTCATCTGCTGGTTTACATTGCCTACGGTGTCGCTCTCATTCAATTCCCCTTCGATTATGATCAGGGTGAGGGATTTGAACTGGTCGATACTATCATGCTGTCCGAAGGCAAATGGCCTTATCGCGACAACGAGACCTTCCCCTTCTATGCCAGCAATTATCCCCCTATTTATCATGTTGTGTTGATTCCCTTTGCGTGGGTTTTCGGGGCGGAGTACTGGTATGGTCGACTGATTGCCTTCATCGGGACCTTTATCAGTGCTGCCGGTATTGGCTACGCTGTCAATCGTGCCACGCAGCATCGCACGGTCGGTATATTAAGCGGGCTGGCCTTTCTAGCCTCAAATTATATCTATCACATTGGCCCATTGTTTAGACAGCATCTGTTCATGGTGATGTTTGAGATTCTGGCGGTGGTCGTCCTTGCCAATGTCTTTGAACTGCCGCAATCCAAGCAGCGCCGCCGTTTGATTATCGGCATGATATTGCTGCTGCTGGCAGGTTATACCAAGCAGCTTGCCTATGCGACCGTCATCGCAGCATTTGTCTGGTTGTTCGTGCGCAATCCGCGCCGGGCAGTAATTTATGGGCTGGGGTTGGCAGGAGCCGCCGGGATTATCTTTCTATGGTTGAACATTTCGACAGATGGGCACTGGTGGACGAACATCATTGCCGCTAACGTCAATCAATATCTACCCCGACAGTATCGCGGCCTGCTCTTTCAATTTCTGGGCCTTCACTGGTCCATTCTTATTCCGGCGGGTTTGATGGTCTTCTATGAACTCTATTTTTCACGTTTATCGCTGTACAGTGTGTGGTTTGTGTTTACCGGGGCCAACACTGTGCTGGCGGGTAAATGGGGTGCGGGTGACAGCTATTTTGCGAGTTTTATTGCCGCCACCTGTATCCTTGCCGGAATTTTTGCGGGACGCACACTGAATGGTGATTGGACATTTGAAAAGAATTACATCACATACCTATTCGAGCGGATTCCACTCCCCAAAAGGGCTGCCACTCAGAGCATTAGCCTATTTGGTCTGATACTGTTTATTGTGTATGGTTTTACGGTCGTGAAAATCCCCACCGAGGGCAGGTTGTGGGGGTCGTTGAGTGATAGGTTAGGTCTTGAACCCCAACTGGGCTATCGCTATCCGTTTTATGATTCCGCTGGTTGGACGGAAGGCTACGCCACGATAGGCCATTTGCCGACGGAGCAAGATCGTAACAGCGGCTGGAAAATTGTCGAGCGGATTGAAGCATCGGAGAAACCCGTACTATCCGAAGAGGCGGGCTTCAGCTTACAGGCCGGGCGCACCGTTATCACCAATCCTACCCAGCTCAAAAATCTCTACGAAAATGACCTCTTTGACCCCACAAATCTCGTCGAGATGTTGCTCAATCAGGAGTTTGGCTTGCTTATCTTTCGGGCGCAATTCTATCCGCCCCCGGTGATGGCGGCTGTCGTTGATGCCTACGAACCAGTGGAAGTCATCGAGATGAACGGGTTTGGCTACGAACTCTGGGAACCCAGCCCAACATGGCAGCAGCGGCAGCAAATGAAGGAATTTATCGAAACGGCAGCACCCGATGCCGAGCCTTTAACGTTGGAAATTCCCGATGATCGCATTGACCACATGGGCAACTGGCTCCAGCAGAAAATGGGTTATTGGGCGTGGCTGCCCATGCTTATTCCGCCGCCAGCCATCAATGATTGCCCAACTTATGGATTTATTCGCGATGATCGGCAGGTGACGATTGCAGTGTGCGACAATGTCCTGACAGTGCAGCCACCGGAGCCTTTTGAGGGTTAAATGTCGAAAAACTCAACTATCTGCTGCCAGGCGGCGATTTTTCGCCCAAAAGGTGATGAAGCAAAGCCATGCATGTAAAATAAAGTCAAGAGCTGTAACCTCCAAAATGTACAAAGGATATTGTTAATGGTAACCACTTTTCATGATGTAGACACGCTCCGCAAGGCAGAATTCCCGCTGACTGAAGACACAGTTTATCTCAATCATGCCAGCATATCGCCCCTTCCTGTGCAAACGACAGAGGCTGTGAGCCAAATGATGGTGGCAATGACACAAAACCCGTCCAGATTTTTCGATAATTGGTTCACCGAATTGTGGGATCAATTTCAAGATGTTGCCGCGCAGCACATTAATGCAGCAGACCCGCTTGAGATCTGTGAGGTGAAAAGCACGTCAACTGGACTCAATCTTGTTGCTCAATCAATTGACTGGAAACCGGGTGATAACGTCATTATCTGCGATACTGAATTCCCGTCAAATGCCTATCCATGGATGGGTTTGAATCGCTACGGCGTCGAAACAAAACTCGTTCCATCTGATCACGGTACACTGACAGTGGAACGTCTGCAAGAAGCCGTTGATGACCGTACGCGGTTGGTGGCAGTCAGTGCGATACAATTTTTTACCGGTGGCCGGGCAGATTTACACAACATAGGAGCCTTCTGCCGGGAGCATGGACTTTTATTTGCCGTGGATGCTATGCAAGCGATTGGACACATGCCGATTGATGTGCGGGCCATGAACATCGACATTCTATCAACGGGCGCTCAGAAGTCCATGATGGCGTTGCCGGGCAGCGGTTTTCTATATGTGCGGCGTGATCTGGTTGAAACCCTACAACCTGCCAGTATTGGCCCCGCCTCGGTCGAGGGATGGGAACACTGGACCAAATATGATTTGACACCGCGCGAAGGTACCCTGCGCTTCATGCAGGGCACAATGAGCTTCGAAGGTATGTATAGTGTCATCAAGAGTCTGGGATTTTTGCGGGAGCTGGGATTGAAAGATATTGATAATCACACTTCAGAGCTTGCCGGACGATTCATGGACGATCTTGAGGCACGGGGATTTGCGATGGTAACCTCGCGTGCTCATCACGGATCTATTGTCACATTCAGGGTCAGCGAGTCGAATGAGCAAACGGCTGAAATCGTTCAGAAACTAAAGGTGGAAAACATCTATCTCGTTGCGCATCTTAACGCAGCCGGTAAGTCTCATTTACGAATTTCCCTTCATTGCTATAATAATGATGAAGATAGACACCATTTTATACATTCGTTAGATGCCATTATGAAGGATTTAGGCTCATGACCAACGAATCTGCTCCCCGGCAACAATGGAGTCCGCCGCCGATGCGCGGCATCGAAGACACCGGACTCAATATGGGCTTGCTGACCGACCTCGCTATTAAAACCATATACTTTTCGGGTTATTTATCGGGTAATCAACTCGCCGACCGCATGGCGCTGCCGTACACCGGCGTTGTGGACCGCATCATTGAGTTCATGAAACGTGAAAAATGGATTGAGGTACGCGGTTCTGGTGCGCTGCATGAAGGTGCATATGAATACCTTATCTCAGGTAAGGGTTCTGACAAAGCGCGTGAAGCGACCGAACGCAACATGTACGCCGGGCCATGCCCCGTAACACTGCAACAATATGTTTACGCAATGAAAGCCCAATTTGTGCGGCCTCATGTGCGCCGTGAAGATCTCCATCAGGCTTTTGAAGGACTGGTTGTTAGCGAGGATATGCTGGACAGAATCGGTCCGGCCATGAACTCCGGTAAGGGTATCTTCATGTATGGCCCGCCCGGCAATGGTAAAACCACTTTTGCTACCCGTGCGGCACGTAGTGTGCTTGGCGCTGACATCTGGCTGCCTTTTGCGGTTGATGTAGACGGGCAGATTATCCGTGTTTTTGATGACGTCAACCACGAGGTTGTCGAAGTGCAGGAGGATGTCAAGCGAACGGCAACAGGTGTCCGCCGCGACCCGCGCTGGATTAAGGTCAGTCGTCCCGTCATCATGGTCGGTGGTGAGTTGACAATGGCCGGGTTGGACCTTGTCTACGACCCGATCAACAAGTTCTACGAAGCACCCTACCAGATGAAAGCCAACGGCGGCATGTTCTTCATCGATGACTTCGGTCGCCAGACAATGCGCCCCCAGGACCTGCTCAACCGCTGGATTGTGCCGCTGGAAAGCCGGATTGACTTCCTGACACTCAGTACCGGGCGCAAAATTGAAATCCCATTCAATGTGTTGATTGTGTTCAGCACCAACTTGCCGCCCAAAGATCTGGTCGATGAAGCATTCCTGCGCCGTATTCCGCACAAAGTGGAGGTTGGCGATCCCACCTTTGAGCAGTTTCGCGAAATATTCAAGATGATGTGTGCCAGCCGCCGCATTCCTTACGATGAACAGGGATTGGCTTATCTGCTTCAGGAATGGTATTTGAAGACAGGGCGTCCGGTGCGGTCGGTGCATCCACGTGACATTCTGGACCAACTCATTGACATTGCACGCTACATGAATCGCCCACCGAAGTTGACGAAAGAGCTTATTGATCGTGCGGCTTCCGCCTATTTCGTTGATCTTGAGGGCGAATATACAGCCGTCACGACCAAATAAGGAACGGTATTCTGTGGGTTCACGGTCTATCCCAATTCCCCGCTATTTTGTCTTCACGCTGGAGGACAGTACATGGGTCGTCCAGCGTGGGGCAGATCATGTTCAGGAACTGCTGACAGGTATCGAACGCAGTCACAGTATTCTGGATACCACGTATGAGATCACGGATATTGAACTTGATCTGTTACAGGCACAGGGAATTGTCGAACGTTATGATGATGCTTATGTCTGGTTGAGAGACACGGTCCATACTGAAGGCATCATTTCCATGAATGCGCTGGAGCGTCCGCTAGGCGTGGCAACCTACTATTATGTTGGGATACGACTTCCACTGGAAGATTTGAAGAGTGTACAAAAGATACTGGTGGAAATGGGTCTGGATGATCGCTACCGGGCGATTTCACGGTTAGGGACAGTCGTCGTTGTAGATCATAATGGCGAACCCTTCAGTAAATTGAGCCTCGCTGAAGATGCCCACATTCTAATCAGTCCACGACTGGAAAAGCTGGCCGTTAGCGCAACGGTAAAATCACTGCGTTTTAACAGCAGTTCCCTTGAATTTCCGTGGGAAGAAACCACTAACGAACAATCGTTGATACGACGACTCGCCCCCGAAATCAAAGGGCACACCATTGTCTGCGTTGATGATGAGGAGACGACACACCGGATTGTGCGAGATGTGCTCACGACATGGGGGGTGGAAGTCGCATCAGCATATAATGGTCGCGATGCGATGACTCTCATTTCGGATGTGGACCCTGTGTTGATCTTAACCGACCTGAAGCTGCCCGACATGCACGGCTATGAAATTGTGGCCCATGTGCGTAATAATCCTGACCTCAGCCACATCCCCTTGATTATCATCAGTGCAGTGGATACGCCAGCCGACCGCCTGTTTGCCTACAATACAGCCGCCGCATTGGATTACGTGGTCAAGCCATTTTCCGGTGAAGAAATTAGAAGAAAAGTATGGCGAGTGCTTAGTTAACTTGCCACTAAGAACATCAGGCATATCTATCGCCGGTTGGCTTCAACGCCTCAGCAGTAGCCAGCGCTTCTGACAGGTGTTCCATCACATCGCCTGCCAGAACGGACGCTGTCGAGCCAAAATCCTCTAGCGCAAGCAGAGCAGCACAACCATGCAGCCAACTTCCCGCAACTGCCGCTTCATAACTGTCCAGCCCCTGTGCCATCAATCCCAGAATCGTTCCAGCCAGCACATCTCCTGTCCCCGCTTTAGCAAGTGCAGCCGTAGCGAAAGGCGCTATCGTGACGTCTCCATCAGGGCTGGCAACAATCGTGAATGCACCCTTCAGGACGACCACTGCCTTCCATTTTCGGGCATGTTCTTTAGCGAGATTAAGGCGATCTTCCTGAACCGCCGCAATCGGGTTGTCAGCCTCAATGCCTGCCAGCTTCGCAAATTCGCCGGGATGGGGTGTGAGGACCGACTCTTCCGGCAGCAGTGTCCACCATTCCTCAATTTCACTGAGCAGATTCAACCCATCCGCATCAATAACCATACGCGGTAAGGTTGTTTCACTCGTTTCGCTGTCGTCCTCAGTTTCTGCTCCATCCAAGATCACTGAGAATCCCAGATGTCGCGACTTCACGGCTTTTTCTTTTTCAGTGGGTCCAAGAAGCTTCTTTATAAACTTACGAGTAGCGTCTTCAACGCCAAACCCAGGCCCCAGCAGCAGGGTGTTGTACTTATCTAACTCCTCATGAATGATGGAGACTGCATTCTCGTGCAGGACTCCCATCTCGTGGGGTAATAGAAGCCACGTCGCCTCCGGCAGCATACTCGCCAGCGTGGGAATAATAATTTGCGGCGCACCAATGCTTACCCAACCTGCCCCGATACGATATGCTGCACTGGCGCACAAATAAGGCGCACCAACATAATTGGAGCTTCCCGCCAGAACAAGTGCCTTGCCAAATGTGCCCTTGTAACTGTCGCGTGGTCGTTCTGGAAGCAGTTTTGCGATACCTATGCCGGTTGCAAGTTCGGCTTCAACGTTGTCGAGTTCAGGCAGGTCAATGTCTTCAAAGCCGATGCTGCCGATGAGTAGTTCGCCGCAGTAATCCGCCCCCGGAAATGTTAACTGGCCCCACTTGGCAGCCCCAAACGTGACCGTTGAGTCGGCCCTCAGCGTCAGGTCATCGACTGCGCCCGTATTACAGTCAAGGCCGCTTGGGGCATCAACGGCGACGATGTGTGGCAAGCTGACCTGCGGTTCATCAGGTAACACCGCGCTGGTCACGACAGGATGGGGACCAGTGTTACCAATACCATGCAATACGCTGCGAACGGTTTTCAGAAGGCTGGCGGCATCGCCTTCAATAGGTTGGCGTGCCCCGGTACCAAATAGTGCATCAAGGAGTATGTCACAGTTTGCTACCATCTCCCCAAGATCATTATGATCTTCATCATCACCAATAACCGTGATGTGGACGCCGGCGTCACGGGCTGCCTTGACAAGTTTATCGTCTCGTGCCTTAAGTAAATAGGCGTCAATCTTCACCGTATTGAGCAGCGATGCCAGATTCGCCCCGGCAACCAGACCGTCACCTCCGTTGTTGCCGGGACCAACCAGAATCAGAATTTCAGGCTCATCCAGTTCTAAATCGTCCATGACTTTGAGCACATGATGGGCGGTGGCTAGACCTGCCAACTGCATCATTGTGTCATAGGAGACACCGCCTTTGTCGGCTGCTTTTTCGATGGCTTGCATTTCTTCTATCGTGACGATCTTCATGGGCGTTTGTCCTTCCAAAAGCCAATTTCACAATACCAATCCAGAGTTTCGCGAACTCCCTGCCGGAAGGGTGTCGGTTGAAAGCCGAGTTTCGACTTTGCCTTTTCCGAGGAGACTTTCCAGTCGTTGAGGATATATGAGCGCAGGGTGATCGGGTAGTACGGTTCAATGCCAAGTATGATGCCCAGCAGAGTCAAGAAACGCGCAAAGGGGATCATCAGCCACGCCGGAAAGTAAATATGAAAACGCGAGATTCCTGCCTCCTCAGCGATAATATCGTCAGCTTCGCGATGGGTCAGGTACTGACTGCATATATTGTAAATTTCTCCGGGAACACCTTTTTCCAGCGCCAGAATGGTCGAGTGTGCCACATCTTTGATATAAGCGGGAAAGGTGTAATAGTTGCCACCCGCTACACCGATGGGTCGTTTGCGCAGCGGATCTTCAAAAAATAATTGGTTGAAGGCATAGTGACCGTGGGGGCCATAGAATGCTCCGGGACGCAAGATAACTACTGGCAGCCCTTTATCACGATAATGCTCTAGAGCGAGCTTTTCTCCCATTAATTTAGAACGCTGGTAGCCATCAACCGGATTGGTAGGATACTCTTCGTCAATTTCACCGTTCGTCATGGGTGTGCCGACAACCACGATTGTCGAAATATGGACAAATTTCTTCACCCCGACCGACAGCGCGGCATCCATCACGTTATTTGCACCATCCACGTTGGTTCGTTTGAACTCCTCCGGGTCTCCCCAGAAGCGGAACATTCCGGCGGCGTGGATCACCCATTCGCAGCCCTGCACTGCCTCGAACATGGCCTCGCGGTCGGTAACATCGGCTTTCATAACATCGACATTGAGTGTTTCCAGCCAGGGATACTCTTCCGGTGTACGGGTGATGACCCGCACCGAATAGCCCTGTTCAACCAGCATGGGAATCAAATTGCGGCCTAAGAAGCCTGTTCCACCTGTGACGAGAATCAAAAGATGATGTACTCCAGAGGAAAAATCCGTATATCTGGTAAATCGTAGCGTGGATTTAAAGCTTGTGCCAGTATGCTAATCATCACGACCCAGAATCGGCGGCAAAGCATTATCAAGCGTGTCAATGGGTCCCTGGAGCGCTTGAATATAGTAGTGGGACGGCAGTTCCTGAATATAGTCGGCAATCTTCCAGCGCTGATTAAGCTGGTCAAAATGCATCCGGTACACGCAAATAACATCATCCAGATGCTGGGTGTGGATGCGCCGTTTGCTCCAGTAATGATACGTTGCCAGACGCCGCTCAGTCTGAAAATCCAGCAGCAAGCAGCTCAGACCATCATTACCAAAATCCCGCACCCGGACTTCATGATTGGCACGCAGAATGTCGATGAGGCGTAGATCATCTTTGCGCAAACGAGCATCAATGTTGTCGGTCTGCAAGCGCAGGTAATCGCCTGATAGATAATTGCTCAGGCCATGATAATATTTTGTCCAGCCGCTCATCAGCGTTTCCTGGGCAAATTCGATATACTGCATGTAGTGCTCGACAACGGTTTGCATAATGTCCTCCGGTGCTATCCATTCTGGGTGAAATGCGCCCTTTTGTTTGACACGTCGCATATGATTGAGCCAGGGCACGACGTCGCTGCGGGTGGTCATTCCAACTACCACTAGGATCACGATCAATACAACCGCTACGATTATCCAACCCATATACATCTCATTTCCCAACGCCTCAAACAACGGTAACGACGAACCGTGCCTGACTTGAGATTTCTTTGAAAGTTTCGGGCGGAGGTGGATGATGTATGGGCTACTATAGCAGAGACTGAGAAAATTCGCATGGAGCGTATAACATTTAGGTAAAAATGTTGACGTTTATTGACTCCAACTTGCTAACGTTGTATGCTTGAAAGCGCAGTAAATCAATCTTCAGGAGTTTGTTGAATGCACATTCGCTGGATGCTCAATATTCCTATCAAGGGACTTGTAGGGGATAATTGCGCCTGCTGACTGCGTAATAAAACGCGATAATACAGCCGCAGGTGTGATGTATAACCCTGCGGTTTTTTGTTGCGCGTAAACTTCATTTTGGTGAGACGCTTCAAGACGCCGTGGGTTAAGCAGGGCGTCTTTTTGATTCGGAAATCTTATAGGGAGAAACAAATTGTGAATAAAGCACTGGTTGTAGACAACGTAAGTAAGTACTTTGACGGCAAAAGCGAGGTTTCACTGCTGAAACAATGGCAAGCCCGGCTCACTGGCGGTGAGATTGAAAAGCCCAAACCCATTAATGCTGTCAAAGATGTCACTTTTGAAGTTAACCGCCGCGAGATTTACGGTGTGCTGGGGCCGAACGGTTCGGGGAAATCAACCCTGATACGCATGATCAGCACCCTGCTGATACCCGATGAAGGCACGATCACCGTGTTTGGCTGCGACAGCGTGAAAGAAGAAATCGCCGTCAAACGGATGATCAATCGGGTGTCGGTGGATGCAGCGTTTTTCAAGAAACTCAGCCCGCGTGAGAATTTGCTGTACGGCGCACGGCTCTATGGAGTTTCAGCCGCTGAAGCCGATGTAACCGCCCGTGACATTCTACAGCGTCTTGGTCTGCGTCCCAACAGCTACACCGCCCCAATGGAAGAGATGAGCCGGGGCATGCAGCAAAAAGTTGCCATCGCCCGCGCCTTCCTCACCCAGCCTATTCTCCTCCTGCTCGATGAACCTACCACCGGCCTTGACCCACGCTCCAAACGTGAAGTTCAGGCATTCATCAACGAACTACGTGATACCCATGATGCCACCATCGTCCTGACCACCCATGACATGCAGGAAGCGGAAGCACTGTGTGAGCGCATCGCTATTCTCGATGAAGGTGAAATTGTGGCAGAGGATACGCCCGATGGTTTGAAGCGCCGTGTCAAAGGCGACAATGGCAATCCGCCAACCCTGGATGATGTTTTCCTCCAACTGACCGGCAAGCATCTGGTGAAGGAAGATGAATCATCCGAAGAAGAAGTCATTGAACCTGTACTCTAAGGAAAGAAAGCATGCTCGGACATTTAACACTCGACAACGTAAAGCGCGAAGTTCGACAGGAATTCGCATTTGTGGCACGTAATTTCAACCTTGTGAAACGCTACTGGGCGTGGGAACTGGTGTGGTTGTGCTATTCAACTGCCAATGCGCTGGCGGTAAGTTTCATTGGCGCAGGCGTTGGGGTTATTTCGCCCGATTCCAACGTCAACACACAGTTCCTGATTACCTACCTCATCATCGGCACACTGGTCTGGGGCTTCATGTCCCAGATTTTCAACAATATCGCTGAGATGATTGCCTGGGAACGCTGGGAAGGAACCATCGAATATACCTTCATGGCTCCCATCCGCCGCATCTCACAGATGATCGGGCAGATGATTTTTGCGGTCCTGTATGCAATGTGGTTTGTTATGGTCATCGGGACGGCAATGGTGCTGTTCTTTGATATTGACCTCAGCAACGCTAATCTGGGCGGGATGCTGGTTATACTGCTGGCGGGCAGTGTTTCATTTGCCGGGATTGGCGTGGTCGGCTCCATCCTACCGCTGCTGTATCCCGAACGCGGTGCTCAGATGACCCACATCATTCAGGCATTTTTGCTGCTGGTGTCGGGTGTGTACTACCCGACCAGTGTACTGCCGGATTGGTTGCAATTCTTCTCGCAGTTTTCGCCCGCGACATACGTGTTGGAGGGTATGCGAACCGCGGTGCTACCGGGGTCAACTCGCAGCGACAACCTGTTCAGCTACATCCTGCCACTGCTTGTCATTGGCGTGGTGATGCTGCCACTGGGTGTTTACCTGTTCCAGCGGGCCGAAGTTTACGCCAAGCGCAAAGGTTGTTTGAAGCGCAATGGCTAATCAAAGGCGGTGGGGATTTCCTCGCCGCTTTTTTACAAAAAATTCATTCCCCGACCAAGCCATTTTCAAGCTGCTCCTTGAACTGCTTCGCATGTCGCCGTTCACGGGCAGCCTGATCCGGGTTAATCCATTCGGCGTCTTCATCGGGTTCGATATGCGCCCCGTGATAGCGTGCCCAGACCTCGGTAAATTCTGCACCAAACAGAAAAATCTGGGCCGAATAGTAAATCCAGACGAGGATAATGGTTAAGGACCCCGCTGCGCCGTAGACCGAACCGACGTTAGTGTTAGAAATATACAGGCCAACAATGACCTGTCCGAGCATGAAGAGCAAAGCCGTAAATAGTGCGCCGACCCACACGTCGCGCCATGCGATAATCACATCTGGCAAAATCTTAAAAACAGCGGCAAAAAGCAGTGTGATGACGGATATCGAAATCACGAATTGAATGGGGCGCAGAACAAATGGCGAACCCATATCGACATTCGCCAGGGCAGTATTGATGATGGTCGACATGACAATTAAGGCACTGGCAACCATCACCACGCTGAAGGAGAGCAGACGATTCTTGACGATAATCAGAGGCGAAGCACCCGGTTGCAAGCGCACTTCCCAGATGATGTTCAGCGCCTTTTGCAACTGCGCAAACAGGCCCGATACACCCCAGAAGACTACCGCAAACCACAGTGCGCCTGAAATGAGTCCCGCTGACGGGTTAGCTTCCTGCCCTTCTATTGCTGCCTCAAGGGTATCGGCCCCTTGACTGCCAAACATGGACTGCAATCCCTCGATTACCTGTCCCTGTGCATCTTCCGACCCGATGACAAAGCCGAGCACCAGTGCCACGACAATGAGCAGCGGCGACAGCGAAAATATCGCGTAATAGGCTAGAGCAGCCGCCACATTGGTCGCATTATCTTCGCGCCATTCTTTTAGCGTTTCTCCCAGAATACGTCTTGCGCTCAGCCAGTTATTTTTCATGGAGTTTCTCCGGAAATTAAATAAACGGGTAAGGGTGAGATTTGACTGATATAGTGCTTTAGCCAGCGGAGGCCATCCCTTTACTTCCCTTTTGCTATATAATAATAACTATCTTGCAACTTAGCACGAAGGTTTGTTATGCTGAACCTGCCTGAAACGGTCATCTTGCCGCTAAAAATGGACGATCATGGTTCAATTCGCGTCAGCAACACGCGCGTCACGCTGGATTCGCTCATCGCCAGTTATCATCAGGGCGCTACGCCGGAAGAAATCCACGAGAACTTCGATGTCGTCCCGCTGACGGATGTGTATGCCGTCATCGCCTATTATCTTGCCAACCGCGACACACTCGACGAGTATCTGCGTCAGCGCGACGAGGAGGGCAAGCGCATCCGTAAAGAATGGGAGGCACGTTATACACCGGAGCAAAGAGCCAGCACCAAAAAGTTTAAACATCTCGCCGAAGAGAAGCGCAACGGGAAAAAGCCCTGATACGTTTCGCCGCTGATGAAAACAGATTCTTGACGAGCTTGAAGTCGTTCTGGGCACAGGCATTGCTGAAGATTTCGAGAATATCATAAAATGTTGCTGTGCGGAAACCACACTATTTCAGTGGCAGTGGAGGAGCGCGGCCTTCTCCTTTCGTACTCTAAAGCTAGACAGAGTTAAAAACTCGCAGTCTTCAGGCTTCGCATTCTGGCATAACCGTTTGCCACTTTCCAGACTGTGCAAGCTAATGCGACCATTGGATGTGCCCCCAACATAACACACGCCATGTTTGGGATGTTTGACCCAGGTACCCCGTTTGGAGCCGCTGGACATCGTACCACCATAGGGTTTACGAATACCACCCTTTTCAGACTGTAAACGATGCAATTGGCGGCGATGGAAACGCAGCGGCGTGACAAACAGCACCGCCTTATTATCTGGCGCAGTGTGACCACCAACTACCCAATTTGCCAGCACCCAGCTATCGACGCAGTGGGCCTCAAACTTATCTGACAGTTTGGCGCTGCTTTTCTTGAGGCCCAGCCTATCGCGCTGGGCTTTGGTGTCGTAGCCTTGCACCGTATCGACGGGTGCAATCTGGGCGAGTTCGTCGTAAAACCAATCTTTGCCAACTTGCAGCGGGCTGAATGACTGGTTCCACTTGCCATGCTTACCCTTGCGTGTTGGGGCTTGAATATCTTCAACCACAAAACAGGTGATGGGATACAATTTCGCCAGCCATCTGGCTATTCTGAGTTTCCATTGCCAGCGAGCTTTCGTGGAGGGCGGCAAGCGAAACTGGCCTTGATTGCGATTAACACGCATTTTGCGGTATGGGGTTTTACGGCTTCGCCGTGAACGACGCATCACCCGCCGCGTCTCCACATGGTCTTTAACCCATGTCACAGCATCCGCCTGAATATTCAGGTAGGTGTGCTGCGCGGATTTCACGGTGAAGGCTTCCTTCTTGCTACCGGGGTCAATCCCCACCGCAATAGGTTGGGTGTCCCCTGTCTGTCTATCCAACAGTTGAATATAAAAGATACCCCGGTTAAATCGTTTCACCGCTCGACCTTTACGAACCAGTTCACGAGCACGGGCCGCATGACAGGGCATTAAGGGTTCGCCTGTACTGCTGACAACGGGTACATACTGCATAATGAAAGTTACCTTTCCTCTCCCCCTTGCGGGGGCAACTAACCGCTTCGCCACTGACAACCACAGATGCGTACAGACTAGCGGGACATCCGTACTGTGCGGTGGGCTACCACGCCCAGGTTGCTAGTTTGAGGTCGAACCTCGCAGGCTAGTCAGTACTTGCGTCGTGATTGAGTGTGTGGTGAGCACACCGCTTCACAAGCCACGCCATGCAAGTGGAGTGGTTATTGACTCGCTATATCCCACTTTAGTACTACAGCCGCATTTTACCGTCCTCAATAAAACACTGTTTTCAGAAGTACGGCTGTAGTACTAGTAAAAACACCCTCCAATGGTTGAAGGGTGTTCAATGGAATCTCACACTCAGAATTAGATTTGCTCTGGCACGAGATCAACCAACTTCTCGTCATTGACCCGGCGGGCTAACTTGATGAAATCCTCAACAGGCATGGGATCAAGCTCCGTGTCATCGCGCAGGCGGACACTGACCGTGCCATTCTCCACGTCACGCGGCCCAATAATTGCCTGATATGGGATTCTCATTTCACGCGCTTCGCGAATGCGCTTGCCGAGACTGCCCCGGTCATGCAGTTCAACTTCAAAGCCTTCTGCCTTCAGTTTCTGGACCAGTGCTTCGGCCTCTTCCTGCACCTTATTGCTGACAGGCAGCACTGCGATTTGCACCGGGGCCAGCCACATCGGGAACGCACCAAAGTAATGCTCGGTCAGGATGCCGATAAAGCGTTCCAGACTGCCAAACGGTGCACGATGAATCATGATTGGGCGGTGCGGCTGATTATCTGCGCCCGTGTACTCCAGTTCAAAGCGTTCGGGCAGGCTGTAATCCACCTGAACCGTTCCCAACTGCCATTCGCGCTTCAAGACATCGCGGAAGATGAAGTCCAACTTCGGACCATAGAAGGCCGCTTCGCCTTCAACTACCTCATGTTGCAGACCAAGTTCGTTACACGCCTGAATGATGGCGCTGGCGGCCTCTTCCCACATGGTATCATCGCCGATGTATTTATCACTCTCAGGGTCACGAATGCCCACTCGCGCCCGGAAATCTGTCATCCCCAGCGACTTAAACACAAGCTGCGTGAGTTTGACCACGCCGATGAATTCTTCCAGTAGCTGGTCGGGCGTCACAAACAGATGCGCATCGTCCACTGTGAAGCCCCGCACGCGCGTCAGTCCGCTCAACTCGCCGGATTGTTCATAGCGATAAACCGTTCCAAATTCCATCAGACGAACGGGCAAATCGCGATAAGAACGCATTTCGCTGCTGTAGATTTGAATATGGTGCGGGCAGTTCATCGGCTTGAGCATATACAATTCACCGTCCACATCAATCGGACTATACTGTGAATCCGCATAGTACGGATAGTGGCCTGATGTCTCATAAAGTTGAATGTTGCCGATGTGCGGCGTCACCACCGGCTCATAGCCGCGCTTCACCTGCTCGTCGCGCAGAAAACGTTCCAGCTTATCGCGCAGTTTGGCCCCTTTGGGTTTCCACAGCGGCAGACCCTTGCCCACCATCTGGCTGAACGTGAACAAACCCAGTTCCTGTCCAATCTTTCGATGGTCACGTTTTTTGGCCTCTTCGAGCAGTTCCAGATATTCTTCGAGTTCCGTGGAGGTTTCCCAGGCCGTGCCATAAATGCGCGTGAGCATCTGGTTGTTTTCATCGCCCCGCCAGTAGGCACCAGCGGGTTCTTTAAAATTGATGCTGAAGGCATCGGGATTCAGTTCCCCGGTGTGCTCGACATGTGGACCACGACACAGGTCTTCAAATTTATCCTGTGTATAGGTCGTGATGACCATATTCTCATCTTTGATTTTGTTGCCATATTCATCAACGCCCCCGGCATCCAGCCCATCAATCAATTCGATCTTATAGGGCTGGTCCGCAAATATGTCCCGGGCTTCATCGGCGCTGACCACCTTGCGCACAAATGGGTGCTTGCCTTCGATGATTTTACGCATCAGGTTACGGATGCGATTCAGGTCGTTTTCATTGATGGGACGCGGCAGTTCGAAGTCGTAGTAGAAGCCATCTTCAATTGGAGGACCAATCGCGATTTTGGCATCGGGAAAGACTTCAAGCACGGCCTGTGCCATCACATGCGCCATTGAGTGGCGAATTTTATAAAGTTTGCTGTCTTCGTAGCGTTCCATAAGATTCGCCGCAGGGGACACCTGGCTTTAGCCGGGTGGGGAATGCGACTTTACTCCTTTGCTAAATTCCTAAAATGGGTCGTTTTTGATGCTGAC
>JAKEEQ010000359.1 GCA_022616515.1 Chloroflexota bacterium
AGCCTCACGAAGTAATTATCGCTGGCCCTGACAATGCGATAACCGCCAGAGAACTCAATGAAGCTTTGCTACAGTTATTAGCCGGTGAGGAAGTAGATGGGGGACCAGGACCAATCATCTTCGTGCCACCAGTGGGTCAGGGTGAGCAACTCTGGTTAACCCTTGATCTGGAACCGGGAACCTACATCGTGGTGTGCAGCTTTCCAGACGTGACAGGCAGCGGCCACGTCCATGCCGAGTTAGGAATGCGGCAAACCTTCATCGTGACGGAATAAGCGTCATTCTGTCGTACAATAAGGGGGAGGTATCTACCTCCCCGCCGGGTTTCCAGAGCATGGAACTCGCGGTACAAATTACGGAGGAGCGTGATGAATTTATCATTTCTGGCTCGCCGGGGCATCTTCCAGCCTATTATGGTCGCAATGAAAGAACAATCACAGGTGTCGTCCTGGCACGTGCGTCTTGCCTGGTTAATTCTGGGGTTGACGGTGCTTCTGGCCGTTGTAGAGCTGCCGCTCTGGCCCCCCTTTGTTGACTGGTACATCGCGCACTTTGACCTGCCCTATTCTCCGTTGATGTCGATGTTTCTGGCCGGGCTAAACTCTTGTTCTTTTCTAATGTTGGCGCTGTTGGGAACGCTGATCATTTTCGCCCAACCGGAAAATCGCATCGGGTGGCTGCTCTCCGGCAGTGTATTCATCGCAACGCTGTCAGGACTCTGCGAGAAGTATACTGTCTATGCCTATGTCATTGCCCCGGAGCGTGAACTGCCGCTACGCGAACTGGCGCTCTGGATCCAGCACTGGGTGGGGCTACTCGTTTTACCGCTGCTATTCGTCGCCCTGCCGCTACTTTTTCCGAATGGTCGCCTGCCGTCCAAGAGATGGCGATGGTTTGCAAGGGGGGCGATTGGCGTGACAGGCTTAATGCTCTTCATAATGGCCTTCCATCCAGATGTCCAGATCGAGGGCATGTTTCTCCTGATCGAGAACGATTTATCCAATCCTTACGGCATCGCTGCTCTCCCGATCAGTCTGCTTCTGTTGCTTTATCTAACGTGGATTTTGACCTTATTGGTTATCTTGCCCATCGCGTGCCTGTCGCTGGTGGTGCGCTATCGCGCGGCAGATACCACCACACGCCAGCAAATCAAGTGGTTTTCTCTCTGGCTGGCGATAGTGATCGTGCTGTTTGTTGTACGACACTTTAATGGTCTTACCCCGAATACCATTGATGAAATTGCCCTACGGACGGCTATCCTTTGTTTGCCAATTGTACTGGGCATCAGCCTTTTCAAGTACCATCTTTATGACATCGACATCATCATTAACCGCACGCTGGTTTACGGCTTACTGACTATCATCATCGTCGGGTTATATATCCTGATTGTCGGGCTGCTGGGCACCGTTTTTCAGGCGAGGGGTGACCTGTTGGCTTCGCTGGTGGCAACCGGCGTGGTGGCGCTCAGTTTTCACAGTGTACGCGAACAGATGCAGCGCGGCGTTAACCGCTTGATGTTCGGTCAGCGTGATGAGCCATATAGCATTCTCTCGCGGTTGGGGCAGCAGTTGAAAACCGTAACCGAGGCCAAAAGCCTCCTGCCCACCGTTGTCGAGACCGTTGCAGTGGCCCTCAAGTTGCCCTACGCCGCTATCACGATTCAACAGCATGACCAATTTGGCCTGCGGGCATCTTATGGGCAGGCAAAAACACCTACCCACAGCATCCCGCTGATATACCAGAATGAAAAAGTCGGGCAGCTTATCGTCGGGCAGCGTTCACCCGGTGAGCCACTGACTCCTGCCGACAAGCGTGTTCTGGAGGACATCGCCCGGCAGATGGGCGCGGTAGTTCATAGTGTCCGCTTGACGAGCGATTTACAGCAATCACGCGAGCGATTGGTGACTGCCCGCGAAGAAGAGCGGCGGCGTCTGCGGCGTGATCTGCACGATGGACTTGGCCCGGCCCTTGCCAGCCAGACACTCAAATTGGATGCGACCATTGACCTGATTGAAGCCGACCCACAGGCCGCCATCCAGCTATTGAAGAAGATCAAAGCACAGTCACAAACACTGGTGGCTGATGTTCGACGATTAGTTTATGACCTGCGCCCGCCAGCGCTCGATGAACTTGGGCTGGTGGCGGCACTGCGTTCCCACATTTCACAATTGAACCCCATACAAAATGGTCTGACGATCACTATTGAGGCCCCGAATAAAGTACCAACTCTATCGGCGGCGGTTCAAGTCGCGGCTTATCGGATTGGGCAGGAAGCGGTTCTGAACGTCCTCAAACACGCACATGCCAGGCACTGCACGCTGCGCCTGTCAATCGTTCCCGATGAGTCGTGTTTGCAAATTGAGGTCATTGATGATGGGATCGGCCTGCCGCATCCTGTCATGTCGGGCGTTGGCTTACAGTCCATGCGGGAACGTGCCGAAGAACTCAGCGGGTCATTTGTGTGCCGAGACGCTTTAAATGGCGGAACACATATTCAGGCGCGGCTGCCCGTAATGTCCGGTGAGGTGATCTCATGACCGCGATTCGTGTGTTAATTGTGGACGACCATACCCTCTTCCGCGAAGGGCTACAGGCCATCTTTCAGGCGGAACAGGATATTGAAGTGGTAGGCGAAGCAGCCAGTGGTCTGGAAGCGATTGAACAAACCCGGCAGCTTCAGCCCAATGTTATTCTAATGGACATTAAGATGGGTGATCTCAACGGGGTGGAAGCCTGTAAACGGATTCTCTCCGAGCAGCCAGAGGTCGGGATTATCATGCTGACTATGCTTGAGGACAGCGACTCGCTGTTTGCGGCGATGAGCGCCGGAGCCAAAAGCTACATCCTGAAAGGCGCGGATAAGGCAGAGGTGCTCAAGACGATTCGTGCCGTGGCGCGGGGAGATGTGCTGTTCGGGTCTGTTATCGCTGAGCGCATTACTGGCCTGTTTCGCAATCTTGACCGGACGCAGGTCAAAGACCTGAAAACGTCGGAATTTATGGATTTGACGCCGCGTGAACATGAAATCCTGGAGTTGATCGCACAGGGATTGAACAATCAGGCTATCGCCGTCAGTCTGGGCATCACAGGCAAAACTGTCAGCAATCATATCTCGAATATTTTTAACAAACTGCAAGTCGTAGATCGTGCACAGGCCATCATCAAGGCGCGTGAGGCCGGGTTGGGTCAGGATGCAGACAGATAACAAAAAGGGCGTGATCACATTGACCACACCTCTATTGTTTCAATACTACTTTTCCCCTCCCTAACCCTCCCCATAAATGGAGAGGGGACCTATGTTGCCCCCATAAATGGTGGAGGTGGTCCGTCAGAACCAGAGGGGGGACGAGAGGATTAACTGATTACCACTCGATGC
>JAKEEQ010000360.1 GCA_022616515.1 Chloroflexota bacterium
CTTCTTCTTCACGAATCGGACGGCTGGCATTGCTGATATCAGTTTCGGCATTCACACAGAAGCGTTCAAAACCTGCCCCTGTGCCGACACTATCGACGGTAATGGTATCGGGAAACCCATCAGCGCTGAACAGGTCAGCCATACGTTCGGCCAGCGGGAAGACGGTTGAGCTACCCGCACTCACAACATTGCCGCTAACTGAAAGCGGGTCAACTTCTGGCAGGGTGAATTCCGGCAGCAGCACGGTGTCAACCTCATGGACAACACCATTGCTGGCGGCCATATCAGCCGTGACCACGGCGGCATTATTGACATGCACACCCATATCGTCCACAGCGACATCAACGGCGTGACCCATATCCATGGTGGCGACTTCGCCTGTTGCCACATCAGCCGCCATCATGCCGCCATCCACCACATGATAGTTCAGGATAGCAGTGAGCAGGTCGGGATTCGCCATCAAATAGTCGGTCACTGCGGGTGACAGCGCTTCAAAGGCGGCGTTATTGGGCGCGAATACCGTGAAGGGGCCTTCACCACCCAGCGTTTCCCCCAGACCGGCGGCTTCGACAAGGCTTGCCAGTGTCGAGAAATTTTCATTCCCGGCGACAACTTCGACAACTGTGCCATCCTGCCCCATGACAGTCATCATGGAAAAGAGCAGCACCAGTACCGCAATAATCAGACGCATCTTTTGCATGTTTTCTGTACTCCTACAGTTATTGTGCGTAAGAAATAAGAATTCCGCAGTGAACTGTAGCCTCAGCCTGTTAAGGCTGTCTGACCTGACAGATTAAATTTCCTGCGGACTGTGTTAAAGGAACGTTAAGGCGAAAAAGATGAACCACAGAGGACACAAAGAACACAGAGGTAGGGGCGACCCGCCGGGTCGCCCGTACAAACGCGATGTTGTTTCGTAACCTGAGTTCATGAGAAAATTGAGTCGTCGTCGCGTTATATATTATGGAACGATTCACGCCCGACTGTGCTACATAGGTCATGGGCGAAGCGAAACCCTGCCCATGGTGTTCCGTATAGATACATGCCTGATGAATAATATTTGGAGGTAACATGGCAACGACAAGCACGATGGGGCAAGAAATCTCACGCCCGCTGGATTATCCCGCCGACAGTCTGCGCTTTGACCTGTATGTGGCCGTGACCGCGCTATTGTTCCAATTTGGCGCGTTTCTGGATGGTTGGGCGCACAATCACGGCAGGGTCGATAATACCTTTTTTACACCGTGGCACGCTGTCCTATATGGTTCCTTCGGGATAGTTGGGGCGCTGCTCATCGGCACGCAGTTATGGAATATCAACAAAGGTCATTCATGGGGTAAAGCGCTGCCGCGGGGTTATCTGCTGGCTGTGGTTGGTGTACTGATTTTCGGCTTTGGTGGGGTCGCCGATATGTTCTGGCATGAGACCTTTGGTATCGAGGTAGGGGTTGAAGCCCTCTTAAGCCCGTCGCATTTGATATTGGCAGTCGGGGCATTTCTCATCATCAGCGCTCCGTTGCGTGCTGTATGGGTGCGTGGCAAGCGGCTTTCCGGCTGGCGTGACTATTTGCCGGTGGTGCTGTCGGCGGCGATGATGCTCAATTTTCTGGGATTCTTCACACAGATTACTTATTTGAACGGTCACTTGCGCTGGCTAGCAGGACCACGCCCTGAGCATACCTTTGAGAACGATTTGATGGGCATTAGCGGTACGCTGGTGACGGCAGGCTTCATAGTCGGTATCATGCTGCTGTTGCTGCGCCGCTGGAAGACCCTGCCTTTTGGCACCTTTACCTTCATCTTCGCCCTGAATGGGGTCTTAATGGTCTGGATGGAAGGCGAGAACAATATCGAGTATATCTGGGTGCTGGCCTATGCGCTCGGTGGTTTGCTGGCCGATACGCTGCTTGCCCGCTGGAAGCCATCGGCAGAGCAGCCGCAGGCACTCTGGATAATCGCCGCGGTAATGCCCTTTGTGACTACACTCGCTTTCATGGGCGGCATTCACATCGTTGGCCTGCAAGCCATGGGCGGCGGCCTGTGGTGGAAAATTCATATGTGGCTGGGAGCGCCGTTCATGGCGGGCTTTGTTGGCCTGCTCTTGAGTATAGTGGTCTTCCCGCCAGCGGTACCGGAAGTTGTACAAGATTGAATGACGTATCTTTGGGCGAGTACAATCTCGCCCTTGTTTTTCGGTATGATGACAATACAGAGCATTCGGGACACCTATTTCTAAATCATATCATTTGGCGTGAAATCCATCCCCATCAGCGGCGTATACCTCGTCACGTTGTTCGCCTCGCATATCTTTCTGCGTTATAATGGTGAAGCAGCACGCTACCCGGAGGTCAAATGTCATTGCCCATGATTGCCAATCGCTATCGAATCGACTCTAGGATTGGGTCAGGCGGTATGGGTACCGTCTATAGCGGGCTAGATACTCTTACTCAGCATAAAGTTGCCATCAAACACTTACGGCCTGAACTGGCACAATATGATTTTATTGAACGCTTCAAACGCGAAGGTGAAGCCCTGCGCGAACTCGACCATCCCAATATCGTCAAATTATTAGATACCGCCACTGAGGACAACAACTACTATCTTATTCTTGAGTATGTGTCGGGTGGCGATCTCAACAATCTAATCAGACATGAACAACTTTCTACCGAGCGTATCCTCAAATTGGCGATTGACATTGCCGATGCCCTGACTCGCGCTCATAAGTTGCAAATAATCCACCGTGACTTAAAGCCTGCGAATGTACTCATTACTCAAGACGGTACACTACGTCTAACGGACTTTGGCATTGCTTATATCAGCACCAAGGAACGCATGACGGATGCTAGTGCGATCCTTGGGACTTTTGATTACCTGTCACCGGAAAGGCTGGACGGCGAAGGTAGCGATTATCGCGTTGATATATGGGCATTTGGGGTCATGTTATGCGAGATGTTGACCGGACAACACCCATTTCGAGAAGAGAGTATCGAGGCGACGATTACCAAAATTCTGACCGGAATAATTCCCGATCTCGAAGCACTGCGTCCCGATATACCCATCAGTCTGATTGACCTTGTTTATCGAATGCTTGAGCGCGATCCTCAAGCGCGTATTGGCTCTGCACGGCATGTTGGTGCTGTGTTGGAAGACATTCTGTATGGTCGTCAGGAACCATCCGATCCTCATCATCGCTTTGTTACGCCAATTGAAGAGAAATTAGCTCGCCCAAAGCACAATTTCCCGGCGCAGTCCATACCGTTTGTGGGTCGTGAACACGAATTACAAGAACTTTCTCAACTATTAAGTGACCCTCAAATCCGGCTTGTCACCGTGCTTGCCCCGGGTGGGATGGGTAAAACACGCTTGAGCTTGGAAGTAGCAGAACATCATGTTGAAAAATTCTCCAACGGTGTTTTCTTTGTGGAGTTGACCGCGCTCACGGATATCGCCAATATTGCATCTACTATTGCGGATGCCATAAGTTATCAATTACAGGTAGACGGGCGTGAACCCAGGCAACAAATCCTTGACTATCTGGCTAGTAAACACATGCTGCTGCTTATTGACAATTGGGAACATTTAGTGGAAGGGGCAGCCATTGCTAGCGAAATATTACAGGCAGCCGCCGATGTCAAAATACTTGCTACCTCCCGCGAACGACTCAATTTACAGGAAGAGACGGTTTTTCGTGTTGAAGGGATGAAATTCCCCGATAAAGATAGTATATCGGACGAAATTGAGCATGGTGCCGTGAAATTGTTCATGCAGAGTGCTAAACGAACTCAACCAGCCTTTAAGCTCAAAGCTAATGATATGACACACATCATTCGTATCTGCCGCTTAGTAGAGGGGATGCCGTTGGGGATACTTCTGGCGGCAAGTTGGATGGATACACTGTCGTTGCAAGAAATTGGTGATGAAATAAGCAGGAGTCTTGACTTTCTGGAGACTGAATCCCGCAACATACCCGCACGCCAGCGCAGTATTCGTGCAGTATTTGGTTATTCATGGAACTTGATAACTGAGGCTGAACGCGATGTTCTGAAGAAGTTATCCGTCTTTCGTGGTGGATTTACACGCGATGCAGCGCAGCATGTGGCAGGTGCTGAATTGCGTCAACTGGCATCGCTTACCAACAAGTCATTTATCTCACGCGATGCAGAAACGGGCCGTTATCGTATTCATGAACTGCTGCGCCAATATGCACAACAACAACTTGAGGCACAGTCTGGCGACACAGCACATATTTCTGATTTACATTGTGACTATTTCACCGATTTTGTCGCAGCCCATGTTGACCTTCACGGTGGCAGACAGTTACATGCCATCATGGAACTTGAAAGTGAGCTTGAAAACATTCGTAGTGCATGGCAGTGGGCTATTGACTATGGCAAAGTCGGGGCAATCCAAACTGCTGCTCATTCCTTATCGCAGTTTTATAGTTACACAAGTCGGTTTCTCGAGGCTCATGATGCCTTTGAAAAAGCTCTGAACTTGCTGGATCAACTTGAACCAACCCCACAACAGCAATATACGCTGGCAACTGTTCTGGTTTGTATCGGTTGGTTCTGGCTGCGACTGGGAAAAACTGAGAAAGCACGGCCTGGACTTGAAAGAAGCCACACAATATTCGAAACGCTCAATATCCCTCCTCAAGCGTTTGCTGCCTCAGAACCGCTTACAGGTCTGAGTATTGTATTAACCGTTCAGGGTGACTATGGCCGTGCTGTTCAGATTGCAATGCAGGCGCTACAGGCATGTCAGGCACGCGGAGATAAGGGCAATCTCATCTCGTGTTCTCTCGCGTTAGCCAGTGCGTTGATGGCGCAGGGAGATTATCAATCGGCAAAGCAAGTGGCTCAGGATGGAAGTGCGATTGCTCAAGAATTGAGTCATGATTATTTGCTCGCATACTGTTTGAACCTCTTAGGCAGTGCGACACAAGCGCTCGGTAATTATGACGAAGCGATTCAACACTATCAACTCAGCTACAAGCTGCGCGAAACGCTAAACGATGCAGAAGGCATGGCTGTTGCACTGGGTCATCTGGGTAAACTAGCATGGGTACAGAGTGATTATGCTGAGGCGAAGAAACATTACCAGCGCAGTCTGGCATTGTATCAGAATATGGGTGACAAAGGCGGGTTAGTCAATGCCCATCTTGGCTTAGGGTTGGCAGACTGCAAATTGGAGGATGATCACTCCGCGCAGGAACATTTTTATGCCGCATTACAAATCGCCCTTGAAGCTAAATTGTTGCCAATGGCGATGTCTGTAATCGTCAATATTGTTGAGCTATTCATGGAAAATTTGCGTCAGGGATTGGCTCTCGAACTATTGGTTTTGCTGCTCGATCATCCAGCCAGTGATTTTGAGACCAATGAAAAAGTAAAGCGGCTCTTGACACAGAGTTCTTCCGCACCTGAGCGCCTGGCTGAAATTCGACAACGCATGAATTTCAATGCTGCCGCGTCTGCTCTACTTTATGAACTCCAAAAGGCTCAAGAAATGTCCTCATTAGTCCATGTCCCGCAACAAGAGAAATGGCGATTGCTTGACCCCCTTACCGAACGTGAACGCGAGATACTACGCTACATTGCCGCTGGTCACTCCAACTATGAGATTGCCAGCAAACTGTTCATATCCGTTGGAACGGTCAAATGGTTTTGTTCGCAGATATATGGCAAGCTCGGTGTGCAAAGTCGGACTCAGGCAATTCTACGCGCTCAAGAGTTGAAATTGCTGCCCTAAGTAACCTATCTCCCGAAAAAAACCAACTCTTTACCCAACCAAAGTTAGGTGACGCAGGCATGATTCACCAGTAAAGTGCTGTCTAGATGCTGAATATATAGAACAGCATCCTTAGACCAATAAGGAGAATCTACTATGTATCGTCGGTTGATTTTTGTCGTTATAGCATTGTGTGTGATGGTCATGTTGACCACTTCACTGTCGGCGCAAACTGATATGGTGTCGGTTCAACATACTTCCGCCGTCGTTCGTTCTCATCCCTCCCAAGGCGATGTGCGCGATATCGCAGGGGCGCAGGCTGAGTTGTTTGCTACAGAAGACGGGCTTATGGTGCATTTTCAGACCACAGAGTTGGAGGAGGGTCATGTCTACACACTATGGGTTGCGATTGTAAACAACCCCGAAAACTGCCAGGCCACTCCGTGTGCAGCCCCTGATGTTCTTACAAACGACAACAACACCAATGCAGAAGTGACCTACGGTGATGGTATTCTGGTAGGACCAGACCACCGCATGGAGTTTTCAGCATTTCTGCCAGCAGGCGATGTCAATGAACCATGGTTTACCTACGGCGTGACCAACCCGCTTGGCGCACAGGTACATGCTGTCATTAACGACCATGGCCCGCTTATTCCTGAGTTGGCAACATCAATGCTGAATTCGTATCGGGGCGGTTGTGCAGATGAGAGCATACCTCCACCCTTCCCGGATTCCGCTAAAGCTGATGGCGAACCGGGTCTCAACACATGTCGCCTTATACAGGTTGCAATTTTCCAACAAGAACAATAACACGAGTTGAGCGCGGTGTGCGAGAGCTAGTTGTATGCTTCACAGGGGTGTTGAACGCACCCCTGTTTGAGCCTCTCCGCTTAATCTCATTAGAAGGTTTGGCAAACCGTCATTATCTTGGCCCCAGCAATGCAATCTGAGTATGAAGCCTCAAAATGCAGATAACAGAACACCAGCATTACGCCTTGCTTCGCAACGAAACATCAGTTTGACCTGTGGTTTCACCATCGCTCAAGATGTGTTCGGTTGCTGCGCCCTCATAACCTTCAGCACTGATATACAGGTGAATATGCGGGGGGGTGTTCGCACCATAGCGTCCCGGTAAGAAACTCTCGATACGATAGGAACCCTGCTGGTTGGTATAGACGGTTCCGGTACCGATGCCATCATACTCACCGTCGGCGTTCGCCATTTCATACCTGACTTCTGCCCCAGCAATAGGCAAGCAGGTTCCAGCTTCGTATACTGTTCCGGTTAGCACAAAGCCCTGACCAACGCGGTTGCGTGCTGGGAAATCGTGTTCGGGAAAGCGACCTGTCAGCGTTAAAGCTAGTGGACAATTCTCGCTCACCAAGGGCGCGGCGCAATCCTGTCCCATCCAGCTACCATTGCCTATTGCTGTGAACACTCGCTCCAATTCACCGATATTGCGGTATGCCCCAATATCTTCGGGATGCTCATTGCCAGTCCAGACGAAGTATGCGCCGACATGCCCATCCGGTTCCCAGACAGCCACCGTGTAATCGCCCGCCTGTGGAATATCGACAACCGTGGTTGTCGGCAGATAATAATGCGTGGTAAAATTCTCACCTGCCGCTTCATACATAAAATAATACTGGGAATCTTGCACGCGGGGTTCCGAGCGTTCGCTGTTCAGGATAATAGCACCCTGACCTTCCGGTAGGACGAATGGCAGTGCCTCCGCTTCCGGCGCTTCTAGTCCTGCGCCAATCACAGCAAGCGAGGGATAAACGGGTGCAAAATGTTCGCCACAGACCGGCACCCGCATCTCAATTGTCCAGTCTTCAAATGCTTCATCGAATGTAAACGAAAAGGCATCGACATCCCCATTGACACCGAGCCGCCCATGAAGTTCTTTCCACTCGAGGGGGGCCGGCAGGGCTAAGGGTGTATCAATACCAGCCCATTCTGCGCTTGGGTCTTCAACATAGGCATCATTCTTGGCGCTGACCGGAAGCACCAGTAGCAGAACCATCAGGATGACCAACAGGGTAACGTAGCTTCGCATGATGTTTTCTCCTATAACGAATTGTTTGTAAACTTTGCATAGGATATACACCCGCACGAATCAATGCGTTCCCTTTAAGGCAGCGACTCGGCAATCTGTATGGCTTCGTCCAATGACAACTCCCCTTCTAGCCGGTAAGTTATGGCACCTTCTTCCCAAATAAGGACGTTGGCATCAATCTCACGTCGTACTCCACCCGATGACCGTTCGACATACTCCATGAGATGCGGGTCGGTCAGCCATGCGGCCTGACCTTCGTTAACACGAGTGTAGTCCGGCTCATTCGGTGTGAACTTGAAGAAAACATCGCGTGAGTTGATAATATACAAAATCAGCCATCTTGTGTTGAGGCTTACCGGTTCATCCCACACCAGTATCACCATTGGCAGCGGTGTCTCTTGCAAGTAAACATGATTGGGGCTACCAAGGTCTGGC
>JAKEEQ010000361.1 GCA_022616515.1 Chloroflexota bacterium
CGCTTCATCCGCAGGGGGTTCAAAGGATAGCCCGTTGTTCTCGCGTAAGTAAAGGAAAGTTTCCTTTGAGCCTGAAGGTGGGAAGGAACTTGTCTCGCGCCACTCGTTTGCACCCATCACGAAGAACTTCACGGGAGGCTCATCCATGATGCCGTTATCAATGCCCTTGAGCCAATAATCGTACCAACGCTGGGTGAGGGTAGTCAGGTCAGTTTTTAGCTCCATGTTCCCTAAAGAAGCCGCTAATCCATAGGCTGCTTCCCCGATTACGCTGTCAAAATTGATGTGTGACCACGGCCCGACGATGAGCTTGTGATTGCTGTTCTGTGAACGCTCGAAAATCTCCAGCGTTCCTCCCAGGAACACATCATACCAACCCGTAATATTCAAAGCAGGAATTTCTAATTTCGCAAAGGCTTCGGCATCAACTAAGACCGTAGCGTAAGCAGGTGTTGCTTTACGCAGAAAAAAATCGGATAAATCCCTATCCAATCCGATATCTTTTAGAGTAGCAAAGATAGCTTCATGCCCCTGTCCCGCCAGTGAGTCAATCGTCTTTACTAAAGCCGCGTGAGCCGCGCCAGACTGCGAGGGCGCAAAGGCTTTGCTCAAAGTATCGAAGCCAAAACCAAAAGTCGCTAAATATGCGATGAGTCCTAATTCGCCAACCCCGCCACGCGAAAAAAGCCCATCGTCAGCGCGTGACCACGTTAAGCTGGGGACAATCGCTTTCAGGGCCGGGGGGTTTGTGAGCGCGGTTGCCCACTGTGTAAATCCCAGATAGGAAGCCCCAAACATGCCAACCTGCCCGGTACTTCCCGGGAGCGTAGCGCACCACTGGACAGTATCATAGCCATCCTCGTATTCGTGCTTAAAGGGATGCCACAACCCCGGGCTTGCGAAGCGCCCCCGCACATCCTGAATCACAACGATATAGCCTTGGCGAACAAGACGCGGTATGTCCAAAATGGGATTAGATGTGCCTGTATTTTTATCATAGGGGGTTCGACAAAGCGCGACAGGATAATCCCCGTCACCATCCGGGCGAAAGATATTAGCCCGCAAGATGATACCATCGCGCATTGGCATGGCGACATCGTAATCAACAGTGATACGCTTGAACATCGCTTAACCCTTGATAGAACCCGTTAGAATGCCATTGACGAAATAGCGCTGCATACTAAAGTAAATCGCCAGCGGCAGCAGCATGGATATGAAGGCGGCAGATGTGAGTAGCTGCCAGCCTTCGCCCTGTGAACTAACCAGATTGCTGATTGTCACGGTCATTGGAGCCACGGCCCGTCGCCCACCTAAGAAAATCAATGCTGCCAGCAAGTCATTCCAAACCCACATGAACTGGAAAATCGCCAGTGAAGCAATGGCAGGCATCGAGGTTGGGAGGGTCAGGCGATAAAACAGGGTAAAGGCGGAAGCACCGTCCAGAGATGCAGCCTCAAACATTTCTCGTGGTAACTGGGCGAAAAAATTTCGCAGGAGGTAAATCGCAAAAGGCAGGCCGAAGCCGGTATGGGCTAACCAGATTGCCAAGAAAGTTCCAGAAATACCGAGGGCGTTGAACAGCTTTAGCAGCGGAACGAGTGTCATCTGGAGGGGAACAATTAGGAGACCTACCACAAGCGTAAAGAGTACATCGCGCCCGGGAAAGCGCATCCATGCAAAAGCAAAAGCAGCATAAGCCGCCAGCATGATTGGCAAAACTGTCGCAGGAATGGTAATCATCAAACTATTGAGAAAGCTGATGTCCATATTGCGCCGACTTAGCACCTGTTCATAGTTTTCCAGCGTGAAATCCATCGGGCTTTGGAAAGCAGTCCACCAGCCGGACGTAGCGACAGCACTCGCGGGGCGAAACGAACTCACGAGCAGCCCCGTAGTCGGCATGATCCAGACAAGGCAAATGGCAATCAGCAGGAAATGCAGGGGTAAACGGCGCATCAATCGCGGCATTACAGATTTGCCTCGCGCTGGCGGTACTGGCGAATGTTGAAAGCAATAATTGGAAGCGTCGCAAGCAGCAAAACAACAGCAATCGCGCTGGCCCGCCCGAAATCGTGGGCGGTGAAGAGTTCTTTGTACATGCGGGTTGCAATGACATCCGTGTTGTAGTTGCCGTTGGTCAGAACATAGACAATATCAAATGCTTTGAGCGCATTGATAAGCATGGTTGTTGCCACAACCGCGATGGTTGGGCTGAGCAGGGGCAGGGTAATATAGATGAAGCTTTGCCATTCGTTCGCGCCATCAATACGCGCCGACTCCTGGATTTCAGACGGGATACCCTTGAGTCCCGCCGAGAGAATAACCATACAGAAGCCTGCAAAGATCCATATCGCCACGAAAATGAGCACAGGCGTGTTGGTCAGCGGGTTAATGAGCCACGGCTGCGGTTCACCATTCGGTATCAGGCTTGTCCAAATGGCATTGAGCGTTCCAGTCTGAGGGCGTGTCGCGGGTTGGTAATCAAACATGAATTTCCAGATAACCCCAGCCGCAACGAAAGAAATCGCCATGGGCAAGAACATAATCATTTTTATCAGATGCTCATAGGCCACTTTTTCGCTCAACACTGTCATCAACAAGCCAAGCAGCACCACAATTGAGGTAAACCAGACGAGCCAGATGAGGGTATTACTCAGGGCATTGCGCGTGGTCGCATCCGAGACGATATCCGTGAAATTCTCAAATCCGACAAATAGCTCTGACTTCGCGTCCAGCAAGCTCAGGTAAATCGTATTCAGCATCGGATAAAGAAGAAAGACGCTGAGAAAAATAAGCGCCGGTGTCAACCAGAGCCATGGGCGTAGCTTGGCTTGGCGGTGGTGCGGCAGGCGATTCAGCAGGCGCTCGATAACCACAAGGTAGCCAACGACAAGCAGCAGAATTGTGGTGACGACGACTGGTATCTGAATCAGTCTCTCTAGGAGCATCGCGGCCTCATTTGCACAACGTCACCCTTACCGCAATCAGGCAAGGGTGAGGCACAAGGATTATTTCAGCGATATGCTGCTTCGCGCACGCTGTCGAGATTGGTGAGGATGGTGTCAAGTGTTTCGGGTGCCTGTATGTATTCGAGAATTGAACTCAGGAATGCAGCGTTCATTTCCTGTGGCATTAAGCCAGAGGCATTGTAGTAGACCGTCTGCGCGTTGCTCAGGATTTCAGCCGCACGCTGCGTAAACGGCGATGGATAGGCTTCAATCGGAATTGCGCGGCTCGCCGATAACCAGATACCCGTCTCTGCCATGAGGGTCTGCGCTTCAGTGGATGCAAAGTATTGGATGAGCGCACGGGATTGCGGCGTATCGTTGAACATACCCATCACTTCGCCGGAAACCTGACGCACATTGGCATAGGCCGGGTCGATGCTTGGGAAGGCGAAGAAATTGATGTCTTCAATCGGCACTAAATCGGGGAAGTTGCCCGTGGCAATCGCCCCGTAGAAACTGGCCTGATTGTGCAGGTAACAACTTGGAGGCTCGGCAAAAATGCCATCACCGCCGTTCAGAAAATTCGTAGCGAGGACTGCCGTTGAACCACTTTCAACCATTTGCGGGTCGAGCGCAATTTCGCCCAACATCTCATAAGCCTGTCGAATTTCAGGACTTGTCCAGGATAGTTCACCGCGCCACCACTGGTTATAAGATTCGCTATCAAGCTGATTCATCACCAAATCATTAATCCAGTTCAGGCCGGGCCAACCACTCGCTGCCCCACTTTCCAGACCAATGCACCACGGGGTCGTGCCAGTCGCCGCTGTTTCCGTCGCCCAAGCCTGAAGTTCTTCCCAAGTTTGCGGGGGATTGGGGCCGGTGTAAGTATTGGGATTGTACCAGATTAAGCCAGCAAGATTGACCGCCGTAAAAATATTGAAAATTTTCCCGTCTGCCCCCACTGTTTCCAGCAGAACAGGGTCATAGTTTGAGAGGTTGTCTTCGGGCAGGAATTGGCTTAACTCAATCATGCGCCCTTCGTTCGCATAAGCAATCATCTGTCCTACGCCCGGATTGGAGGCGATATCGGGTGGATTGCCGCCTTCGAGACGGGTTTGCAAAACGGCGGCTATATCGCGGGTGCTTTCATACTCAACATGGATACCCGTCGCATCCTCGAAAGGCACAAATATGTTGAGAAAGGCATCTAACTCGGCACCACCCAGCACGCCCAGCATCGAAACTGAGCCGCCAATCGCTTCACCACCCACGATTTCAAGGGCTTTCGTACCGGCAGCGGCGACTGAATCACTATCTTCCTGAGCAAGCATGGAGACAGAAGAAAGAGACGGGAAGATTAGTATGAATACAACAATCTGGAAAAGTTTGACGAGACCTTTCATGATTTCCTCCGTAAACTATTATTGGGTTTATCTTCGAAAAATTGCTGTTCTGCCGGCTAGAGTCACCTCCTGTACTATGCAAATCAAATACCACCTTGAACGAAGCAAGGGACGTTCCCTTCTTGATTAGAGCCGTGGTCTAAAGCTATGCAGTTCGGACACCAAAGCCTATGCAGTGCCACGACGAACGAGTGTCAACGGCAACTGCACCTGTCTGGTCGATGCTTCCCGATTGGCAAGCCTATCTAAAAGAAGCTGAACCGCCACCTGTCCCGACTCGAATAATGGTTGGCGGATGGTCGTGAGTTCAAAATGTTCGGCGATGTCGAGGTCATCGAAGCCGATGACGCTGAGATCATCCGGCACATGCAGCTTGCGGTCTTTGGCGGCTTTCAAGACCCCGATGGCCTGCATATCGCTATGGGCAAAGATGGCAGTAGGTGGCTTCGCTAGGGAAAGCAGTCGATGCGCCTGCTGGCGTGCCTGCTCGACCCCATAGGCATCCAGCGAAATGTATTCATCATTCAGTTCAATTCCCGATTCACCCAAACGTTCTCGATAGCCAAGCATTCGCTGCGTGCCGGGCTTGAGAACCAAGGTTGAAACTTGCTTCTCACCAACAAATGCACAAACTTGATGCCCCTGACTTATCAGATGGTCTGCCGCTAATCTGCCTCCCGCAACATTGTCGATGTCCACACTGCTCAGGTCATGCCTCGAAAACTCAAGCAAAACCGTTTCAAGACCACTCTGGGTCAGGCGATTGGCAAGTTCATCGTCAAAGGGTAAAGACATGACGATGAGGCCATCCAAACGCCCGGTGATGGGAAGCGTGGTGAGGTAATTGTGGCGAACGGCAAGGGATTCTTGATTGTAGACAACAAGTTCATGGGATTGGTCGCGCAGTACGTCCATGACCCCGTGCAGCCGCTGCGTAAAGGATGGATAAGTCGTAAACGGGGCAACAACACCAATACGCCCTAGACCCTTGCGAGCGCGGGCAATAGCCTCTGCTTTGGGAACAAAGCCAAGCTCGTCAATGACGGCCAAAACACGCTCGCGGGTGGCTGGTTTGACGCGGGATGACATATTCAGCACATTCGAGACGGTGGCGATGCTGACACCCGCTTTTTCTGCGACTTCGTAAATCGTAACTTCTGGCATAGAAACTCTACACAAAACGATAGTGTCGATAATTTTCTACAGAATAACGCGGTTTGCGAATTTTGTCAAATGCTTTTATTGAAGCACTTCAATTTATTGCATTGCGATGTCGCATTGACTTTGTGTTGCGTTTTCCGCGTAACGCAGCAGTTGGAGAAAGCTAATTGGACTTAACAGGACACGGAACGATTGCCTACAATCTGATGCTATCCGATGATAGTTGATAAGAGTGAAATAGGTGCTATGAATCTCGACATGAAGAATAAAGTTGCGCTACTGGCAGCCGCCAGCAAGGGAC
>JAKEEQ010000362.1 GCA_022616515.1 Chloroflexota bacterium
CTGCGCGACCTTGCGCTGGAGGCAATCCAGCAGGCGATGAATGATGCCCGTCTTGGCCCGAACGACATCGACATCCTGATTGTTGCCAATGCGCTCGGTGTGGCGACGACTCAGCAGGGTCATCTCGGCCCGCTGATTGCCGACTATGCCGGTCTGCGCGGTATTGAGTCGTTTACTGTCGAAAGTGCCGATGCATCGGGCGGAATGGCCCTGCGACAGGGCATGCTGGCAGTTGCCAGTGGTGCGGTGCGCAGTGTGCTGGTGCTTGGCGTCGAGAAGATGACCGATGCCATTGGCGCGATTCGCAACAGCGCCCTCTCCACCACCCTTGATGCTGATTACGAGGCGGCAATGGGGGCTACCCCGGCGGCACTGGCAGGTCTGCTCATGCGGCGCTACATGCACGAGTACGGCCTTGAACTGGCGAATTTTGAAGGCTTCAGCATGAACGCCCATGCCAACGCCAGCAAAAATCCGCTGGCGATGTATCGCAACACCATCAAGTCCGGTCGCTTTGCCAGTGCGCCGATGGTATCCGACCCGGTGAATCTGTTCGACAGTGCACCGGATGGTGACGGAGCCGCCGCTGTCATCCTGACCTCTACGGAAGACGCCGCCGACATGGTTCCCAAACCCGTCCGCATCATTGGCAGCGCCGCCTCCACCGATACGCTTGCCGTTTCCGAGCGGGATGACATGCTCTTTTTGCAGGCCGTGAATACCGCCGCCGGACGTGCTTATGAACAGGCCGGAATCGACCCGTCAGATATTGATGTGGCGGAACTCCACGATGCCTTTACCGTGCTGACTGCGCTGCAACTTGAAGCCGCCGGTTTTGCCAATCGTGGCGAGGGCTGGAAACTGGCCGCCGGGGGTCAACTTAATCCCGATGGCAAACTCCCCATCAGCACCTTCGGCGGGTTAAAAGCACGTGGTCATGCGCTGGGTGCAACCGGGGTTTATCAGGCCGCCGAAGTCGCCCTCCAATTGCAAGGCCGGGCAGGTGACAATCAAATCGCCAGCGCCAGCACCGGCATGACCATTAACCTCGGTGGGTTGGGTGGCAGCACCGTCGTGCATATTTTTGAATCGGGCGCGTAGGTAGTGGTGACATCTTGACTGATGGACAACTGAACTTTAACGGACAGCATGGATGCTGCCCCTACGAAACGGCTCTATCAGAGACTCCCGTAGGGACGGGATATATCCCATCCCACATAAAACACCGCATCAGTTAAAACCTTTCCACCATCCTCCAAATTTAGCGGAAAAGCATCCATATTTAGGCCAATGAACATTTTGGTGCTGCGTACTAAGAACAAATTGCAGCCTGAGAAATGTCATTGTGGTTTTGTTTCTCGATAGATCCGCACATCAGATATCGTGCCATGCCCGCTCGGCCAGTCCAGGAAATCCTCATTAAACAGCACAAAGTGGTTGTAACCATGTTGTTCAGAGGACATTGTGCCAGTCAATTCGCCTACTAAAGTTATGCCTTCTTCCTCATAAACTTTTAGTTGCCAGTGCCGCCCGCGGACCGTTAACTCCACCAAATAAGGTAATCGGTAATGGTATCCAATAAATGAACTCGACAACTCTGGATATGAATAACTTGCCAGGGGCGCGTCCAGATGATTGGTTGTAACGCTTAAATAACGGTTGCGATAGTTGGTTCCGCCGCCCATGAAACCAGCCGTGACAAAAATGCCTGTCGGAGTGCCAGATCCCGCGTAGGCATGAGATAGTGTCGACGCCAGCCCAATCGTGATAGAGCAATTATTTTCCCATAGATTAACCGTAATACGAAAAGTAAATTTGATGTTTGTTTCATCGGTAACCGGAATTGGAATATAAGCTAACTGATATTTTTCGCGTGTAACATACCATTCGAGAATATTATCCTCGATCTTCAAAATAATGCCGCTGTCAGCAACTTCCTGCCAGTGATCAATACTCGTGAAATCTTCACTAAAAATCAATTCCGGGTTTTGCAAGGCAACGAACGCTGGTTCATTCACGTTCTCTTCAACATGAGATACGTCGAGATGACAAGGCTCAATGTTGTACTGTTGCTTTTCCTGACATGTGAATTCACGAATATGTCGATTCTCCGCTATCCATTCAGGAAGGGAGAGCGTATTCTCATGTTGCCAGATGTGTATAAATGGAGTGTCACTCAGTGTTAAGAAACGCCCGTTGGACAGTGCAGTGAGCCAAAACAAGGAATGTTCTTCACGGTAAATTCTGATGGGTAAAGCTGTTGAAAGGTCCCACACGAAAATTTCTCCAGACAACGCCCCTGTTACCATCTCAGTTCGATCTTCAAGAAAAATGATTGAAGTGACTTTCGTGGTATGCCCACGATACAGGTGGGCAATTTGGCCGGTGGAGAGATCCCAGCGAATAACATCACCTTGCTCCGTTCCGACAAATGCTGCTTGCCCGTCCGCTGTGACAGCCAATGCAGTAAAGATGTAATCGGCAGATGTTCGCAACCTATGACGAATACTCCCGGTCGACTGTTCCCAGACAATAAGCTCTCCGTCGGCTGAAATTGAGATGATTTGGTCATAGCCTGGTCTAAAGTCTGCGGCTACGACAGCAGTTTGATGTCCGTGTAGACGTGCGATAATTTCCGGCTCAGCGTTGATGCGCCAGACGCGGATCGCGTATTCAGCAGAAGCGACATTTCGGGCACCCGGCGCGGATAAAGCAAACTGACCATCCGGACTGTACTTCACACTGGACACAGGCGATAGGTGCTCCTGCCGCTCGATGTAATCGCCGGTTTTGAGATCGACAAATAACACAGTACCGTCTACTGCCCCGACCATGCCAGATGTTCCTGTTGGGTCAACCGCTACACTCGTCAGTTGGATACCAACACGCTGGCGTCGCCACAGGGGACGGCCCGCTTCCAGATCCCAGTAGGTCAACTGCCCTCCGACCGCTCCAGTGAGTACTTTTTGCGTATCGGGCGAAGGGGCAGCAACAAGATTTATATCTTCGTTAAGACTAAACTGTTGGGCTGGTGCAGGGGCCGAAATATCCACCACCCTGACCATACCATCACCAAACCCAACAACGATCAGACTATCACCGACATCGACGGTCTGTATGTCTGTAGCGAATCTGAATTGATGAATGATTTCTCCGGTATTCAGGTTCCCCACGAAAAGCTCACCTGAGTTAAACCCTGCGGCATAATGCGACGTTGCTACATCAAAAGCTTTAATCGTGTGTATGTCGTAGCTGCCTAAAATATCCCACTGTTCCCCATTCAAAACGTCAAGCTTCAGAATATAGCCGTTTTCCATTGCAACGATTGCGTATAAAGTATTTGCGTTTATTAGACGAACATGGCGAATGTGTTCCGGATACTGGTCCGTTTGTCGAAGGAAGTTCTTGTTTAGTACTTCTTGCTGCTCCTTGATATTCCACACGATAAGGCTACCATCAATAGTGCCAGCGGCAACAAATTGTCCTTGGGGGTCTATAGCAACAGTAGCTACCACACTCGAGACACGACCAATCGGCATCACGAGTTCGCCACTTGTGCTGTCAATCAGATACACCTGACCATCTTCGGTGCCAACCACCATGTAAGGTTCTGCCGGGTGAGCTGCCAGACCAGAGACAATACTTGACGATTGGCTAAACTGCCATTGCTCGATACGGCGAGTAGTATCCCAGCCGTGTACCCGGCGATCAAGGGTACTGTAGACCAGCATCTCACCACTCGCATCATAGGCCATCTCGATAATAGGAACACCCGTTGGTGTGATGACAAACGTTCCCCCGTCAATTATGTCATTGATCCAGATCGACCCATCAAGGGCCGCTGATATGATTTGTCTGCCATCTGGATGAAGCGCGACGCTGGTTACTCCTGTCGAATGTTGGTTGAAAGCACGGAAAGTTCCCGGACGATAGGCGAGGTCGGTCAGGATTTGCCGGACTTCGACAGGGGCATCATCAGTTTGATTGGCGGAGTATGCGAGAGCTAAAGCCAGTTCTTGATTGTGGTCTTCAAAAGCCTGCTGGGCATTAGTCGCCAGTGCAAGACTGTGTGCTTCTGCGGCGCGGCGTTGTGCCATATCACGCTGGATGCGGGCGGTAGCCCTTTCCCGAAAGGCCGTAACCGCTAACAAGATTCCCACAATGGCTGCGACGCTGGCTACGACGATGAGAGTCTGTAAAATATGCCGCGCACGCACCTGTAGTCTCACCTCGCGATTAGCACGCTGTCGCTCTTCTTCCTCCAAATCTGATCGGTGCTGCACGCTCTGTTCAAGGAACTGGCGCTCATCTACAGTCAACAAGATGTCACTCGTAGCATACCAGTTAACAAGGTGTTCCAGCCGGACTCCCTGCACCAAAAAATCTGGATGACGACCGGCTGCCTGCCAGGCATTGACGAGTTCAATAAGCTGTCGGTGTTGACGAATATCGTGGCGGCACTCATTCAGCCAACGGCGCAACCGTTCCCAGCGCTGTACTAATGCCTCGTGACCAACCTCGACCGTCGCAAATCCGGTTGCCGGGTTGTGGCTCATGGATAACAATCGGTATTTTACGAATAAGTCAAGGATCTCACTGACTTGACAGGTATCCGTGGATAGTTGGGATAATTCGGAAATGCCCACTCGACGCCGGGTATCTTCCGTACCTTCACCTGGCTGAACCAACCGCAAAAAAATTTCGCGTGATAACTGCCGTTGTGCATTATTCAATTTACCAAACACATATTCAGCGCGATTAGTGAGGGCACCGACCACCCCACCAATCTGCGCATATGTCTCACGATTTAGTTGTTTATCCCGACTTTCTTCAACCAGTGCCCAGAGCGCATATTGAAGCAGTGGAAGGCTGCCAGGTTGGTTAGTAACATCGGCTATGATATCTGCTAGCAAGCCATCTTCCATCGTGATCCCAGCATATTCGGCTGGTTTCACAATAATATTTTGCAGGTCATTTACCACCAGGGGCAGAAGTGTTTCAGTCCTATCGCGAAATAGATTGCCAATATCAGGATAACTCAACGGTCGATCATAAAAGTCAGCCCGTAACGCGACCATGACCTGTGTGTTCACTTCAGTAGATGTGACTGCGTGGTAAATAAGGTCGAGAAAATGTGCCCGTGTAGTATCTTCGGAAACAGAAGTGAATATCTCCTCAAATTGGTCGACGATGATGAGTAATCTGCCATCGAGCATGGTTGCAATTTGAACAATGCCCTGTTCTCCATTTTCAAGTCTGGAGTGTATAAATGCCTTTTCCAGCTCCGTCACTTCACTCAAAGCTGTGCTGAGTGAGTTGATGGGATTGAGGCCGGGTTGCATCATGACGATGTGCCATTCATCCGAACCGGGAATACGACCCCTAATGAGGGCAGGCACGATACCTGCCTCAACTAAACTTGTTTTTCCAGAACCGCTGGGGGCAACCAGTGCCAGAAACCGGTTCTCATTATGGGTTTCGGCTAATTTTTCCAGAACGTGCGTGACATCACGTTCTCGCCCAAAGTACAGATCGCTGTCCGCCAATGTGTAAGGTCGCAACCCCTTATAGGGATTTCGGATTCGCTCAGCAGTCGCATTTTCTGATTGGACATATGTACTCCTGATGGTGTCGATACCCATCTCCAGACCCATCGGCAGTAACAAATCAAGCTCACTGGCCCTGACGCGAGCCTGAGACCGATTTTTGACGCCAAGTCGGCGGTATATTTCAGATATATGAGATTTGACTGTATTCAGTGAGACAACGAGCGTATCGGCAATCTCTTGATTTGAATAGCGCTGACTGATGAGATACAGGATTTCTTGATGGCGTTCCGTAAGTTGCTCCAACAGATATTTGTTACGGCGCGAATACTGCACACGTGCAGCATTTCTAAAAGCTGATGCCAACTCAAGAACACTTTCAAACCGTCTGTGAGGTTGAGGATCAGTTGCCTTTTGAATAATCATTTCAAGGTCACGCTTGATCTGTTCATCTGAGACCTCACCGCGAAAAGTACTGCTTTTCGCATCATGCTCCTTGTCGGACACTGTAAGCAGGCTGTCTAATATTTTTCCCAACGCGAAGACATCGGTTTGGGGTACCAGCATGTGACCATTAAATTGTTCAGGAGCCTGATACTTCAGAGAATTAGTCTCGCCTGAGTTATCAAGAAGTGAAATTGAGAAGTCAGTTATGATGGCGTTTCCAGAAGTGTCTACCAGAATGTTAGACGGCTTGAGATTCCCGTGAACGAATGAAGTCTCATGTACATAGTGAAGGGCGGAAGCGATTTGATCCAGCATGTTTGACATTGCTTCCAGTGAGTAGAAAGCCTCACTACCTGCCCCTAAAGAGGAGTCCAGGAAGGGACGCACCACATATAGCCACTCGTCCTGAAATTCGTATTCGAGCACAGGTGCGATATGGATATGCTGAAGGCCGACGACTGTCAGAAACTGTTGTTCTACCCGTTGCCGGGTTTCAGGACTGTTGAGTGCTGGATGGGTAATCATCTTGACAGCAATGCTGCGTCCCGTGACCTCCTCATAAGCGTGATATGTTGTGTGGGTTGGACTGGTTGATGGTAGAGCCTCAAGTATACGAAAGCCCGTTAACATTGATCGTAAAACACCTCAACTTACTTTATGAGCCAACGTTTATTAAGTCAAGAAACAACCAATGATATGCCTTGATAGTGAAAATCTTGATCATTGGTTTGTTAATTATAATAAATATCTTTTATTAAAGACCAAAGTTGGAATATGCGCAACTGCATTAAAACAAAAAACGGCACCGCATGGGCGCGATGCCGTTTGGATAGAGACTAAACTTGATCGAGACTAACGGCTGTTGGGTGGTGCCGGGAAGGTAGGTACATCTGCCGGACCCAGCGTCGGAATTGGAACGACCGTTGGCGATTCTGACGGCACAGGCGGGTTCAGATCAATAGTTGGCACCGGTGTGCTAACAATGACAGGCATAACCGGGTCCTTGAAGAGCGTGAAACGAATACTCCACCAACCCCACACTCGATTTTGTCGTCCGCGTACGCGCCAGAACAGACGTCCATCTGGCAGTGGTACGCTGAGTGTCATGCTGGTTGGCCCGCCCGAATTTTCGCGGATGTCTACAGTGCGAGTGGTGGCATTGGCGTCGTCAAAGACGAAGACGCGGTAATTGTTAGCATTGCTGATTGCCGTCCATGAAAAGAGCGGGAAGGCATTTGTCGTATGCGACTGGTGAGCAGGCGTTAGTGGGACCGGCACCTCAGTGCTGCGGCACTTGAAGGTTCCGAGGTTAATCGCCTGAAGATCGCCTGATGTTTCAGTCACGGTCAGATTGTCCCATCTCTCAGGGCCGTTGATGACCGTCGTTCCGAGACTCACGCCATTGACGGGCGTATTGATGCCCGCACTGGCAGTAATGTTGAACGGGCCATCTCCCGCTGAGATCGTGACAGTTAGATTCTGGGTTACACAGACGGCTGAAACGACCAATGTTGCCGGGCCAGGTGGTGTATTGGTTGGTGTGCCGGTTGGTGTAACAGGTGTATTGGTCGGCGTATTCGTAGCAGTTGGTGTGTTGGTCGGTGTGTTGGTCGGCGTGTCGGTTGGCGTAACAGGTGTATTCGTCGGTGTGTTGGTCGGCGTATTCGTCGGTGTGTGGGTCAGTGTCGGCGTGTTTACCGAGAAGAATAAGTCCCAGCTACCAATATCGCCATAGTCACTACTTGCATCATCATTGACATATAGACGCCAGGTGCCGCTGGGATTTTCACCATTAAAGGCGCTGAGGAGTGTTGAATACGGACCTGCCGGTGCCCGGGATGGGAATGACGAGCTGCCAGAGACACTGGGTTTGTAGGTGCCGCTCACACAACCATTTCCGTCGGGTAATTGACTGCCGACTTGATCATCAAAAGTGAAGTTATATGCGTAGCCACCCCAGTCACCACAGCGGTCACCCAGGATCTGTACGGCGGTACCCTGCGGAGATACCAGCAGGATGTCAACATCGTCTGGATAGGTGTGGCCCAGCCCACTAATTGTAACGTTGACATCCGTGATCGTCGTGCCGGGTGAGAAACTGATCGCTTTGGTGGCTGGATATGGGCTGGCAATACCGAAGGTCGTGCCCGGTGCCCCATTAGGTATGATGATACTGCCGTTCAGATTGACGCAACTGAAATTGCCTAGATTGATAGATTCACCATTACCTGTCGTCTCAGTTACCGTTACAGTCGACCACAGATCCGGCCCATTGATCGTGTGAGAGCCGATATTTACGCCATTAAGTGGTAAGTGTGGCGTATCAGTCGAATCGGTAATGTTAAACAGTCCATCACCTCGGGTAATGTTCACCACCAGATTGTCGCCGCTGCAAGATGCAGTGGCGGCCAGCGGAATGTTCCCATACAACCTGAACCGGCGATCCGGGTTCTGGGGCGATACACAGCCAAGTGATCCGTTCAATGGTGTCCAACTGGTGGGACAGCCAAGTGTGTTATTGGGTGCCTGCCACACAGCGGCTGAGAGAACCGTGCTGAATGTTGTATTAGTCCAGAACCAACCTGTCGGCGATATCGGACTCCACTGGCGAATCATTAGCCAGTAGCGGCCCTGGCTTAATGTACACGGGGTATCCAGGTTGAGGATAGGAGTGGCGGGTGTCCCGCTATTGGTAACATCCAGATCAAAGCAAACAATCGCGCCGGGAACTCCGCTGCCATTTGTATAGAAGTAGACATCGAAGAGGGCACCGGTGAGGCCACCAGTTCCAAACGCCTCCACACTGGTAATGGTCCAGCCGCCTGCCGGTACCTGAAAATCATCTGCTGCTTGTGTGTCGGGGAGGCTGGCACTGTTGCTTCGAGCGGACCGGATGTTAGCATTGGTCGAGCCTACTTGGCTCCACAAAACATTGCCAACTTGTTCGACCGTGGTCTTAGAGACGTGACCGGTGTGAGCCTGTGTCTGACGGGTGTCGGATATACCAGTCAACACCAGGGCGACTACCATTAAGATGAAGCACAGTGTTCGGAATGGTAAATATCTGAATTTTGACATACGTTCACCTCTTTTCATAGAATATATTTTGTTGATCAGATAACGACCACGAAATCAGAGCATTACTAATGGCGCGGATCTTTGCAGGTAAAAGCAACGAAAACGGAATGACGGATAATTACCATCCGTAGTTGATCTGTATACCTAAATAATTTCCTTTCATAAGTTGATGTCGTAGATTATGCACTTGATGTACTTGAAACAATTGGAAGAGCCTACACCCTCTGGATCAACAGTAGAACGAAAAATGGCCCGTAATTTTCATTTGTTACACCTCATTTCTAAGGGTTGCTGGATTCAAATTGTAGGGGTGACATTAAATTTATTAGTGTAATATATTATGTATAATATAAATACTATTCTTTAAGTCACAAATGCAAAAAGCTTTAATGCACTCGACCCAATTTTTTATACAGCACAAATTCGAGGGCAGATGATCAAGTTAGTACTTTTTTCATACCCTTACAGTTCCCGGATATAGAACGAATTCTCATCCGCTGAAGTATAGGGATAACCAACAACCAGATGGAATTGATAGCGGCCATTAGTGGGCTAGAAGCCCTACGCGAGCCATGCATCGTAAAAGCCTCCACCGCCTCGACAACACCATCGCGGCTATCGGCCTTGCGGATGCGGTCGCCTTCACGCAGGTCGATGGCCGCGACCCAGCCACGATTGGTCGTGTAGAAGGGATGTTCCGGCGTGGTCTCGATGATCTCGCCGTCAATCGTCAGCGTGGCTTTGAGGGGCGTAAGTTTGCCTATAGTCCAGCATTTGATGCAAGTCTGTGCAACACCTTTGAAACCCATATACGCCAGACAGCCCCCGTTGGAATCTTTCCAGGTGGCGAGACGCCGAATATCGGTTTGGAGAATATGACGGGCAACGTGTGGGAGTGGACCAGCACTATATGTCGGGATTACGAATATAATCCCGACAATGGGCGCGAAGACCCGTCTGGAACAGATGTTCGGCGAGTTGTGCGTGGCGGGTCGTGGCTCGGCGGTCAGTTCGGTGCGCGGGTCGCCTTTCGCCACGCCTTTCGTCCGGACTCCGAAGCTACTATTTCGGGTTTCGGGTGGTGTTGTCATCCCCCATCCGTGTCTCTGGACGCTGATCACTGTAGCCGAGCGCAAGCGAAGCACAGGGGTGCAGAATAGCAGAGGCCGTAAACGACCTCCCTACCGTAGGGAAGTGGTTCTCCGCCGCCGCTGATCGAAATAGCATGCTACTATATCCACATTTAGAGTGCCATGCTCAGCGTGATGTACTACGACATATGGTCAATCGCGTCATCATTGATACGACGGGTACCATTGTTGAAATGGAATTGCGTCCACCCTTTACCTATCTTCATACGCTAATTACTGGTGATGGAAGGAACTCTGGAAAGAGTGGTGATGCGGGGAAAACAAAAACAAGCAGTACTGAAACTGCTTGTTCGTTCTACATCTCTTTAGGTGACCCTGGAGGGATTCGAACCCCCAACCAATTGATTAAGAGTCAACTGCTCTGCCGTTGAGCTACAGGGCCAATTTGCTCTTGATATTCTAGCAAGTTTTGCCTGAGAGTCAAGTGCTACGGTCGTCTAAACAACGATGAGAACGTTGATGCTGCCCGGGTATCATGCACGCGGATGGTCGCGGCGCATACTTTGACATGCGCTGGCAACCATAGCCACTCTCCCTACATTTTTCGCGGTGCTTCAACACGGATACCCGGTTGGGTGATTACCATCTTTGAGCCGTCCAGCCAGAATTCAAGAAATTGGCGTTCATCTTCCTTATCCTGAGCCAGCAGCGACTCGGCGGTAAGTCGTTTCAAGATAACTTCGCCAGTGGGTTGACCCGTCGCCGTATGAGCAAGTGTCCCATTACGAATCGAGATGGCAACATCCAGCCCTTCAAATGGCAGATCATAAGTCCCTACAATCGCCTCCAGAATGTCCTGACTGACCACCAGCGGCTTACGAGTGAAGATAACATCATCAACCATCGGCTCGATGCCGACCGCAATCTCATCCACCATTCCGTTGGGTGACGTGAAGAATCGTACATCCATAAATTCTTGCCACTTCTCGATACCTAGACGGAAGTTGTCATTTGTCTGATGTTTGAGCGTACACCATTCTCCGCCCATAAAAGCGAGCAATTGGTCATCCTTAAATTTAACTTCAAAGTCCGGATAACCCGCTGAAGCATAGGTTCCGGTATACATTTCCGGGTTGTGGCTCGGCGGTTGACTACTGCCACCGGACA
>JAKEEQ010000363.1 GCA_022616515.1 Chloroflexota bacterium
ATTAAATTGGGTTGGTTTATCTTTAACGTAGCGCGAATGCGTTCCTGCCCCTTTCATTATATGAAATTCGCCTCCCATATGGCTCCCCGGACACAGAGTGTCTGGCCTATCAAAAAATATATAATCAAATGCGGGTAACATATGTCAAAATTCAGGTTTTTATCACTTCGAACAGTATTAAGTATAGTCGTGCTGGCTGGCGTATCGAATATGCAGTACAGTCTGGCTTATGAAGATTCTGTCATCGCCAGCACGACCACCCAGGTTGGCAGTTTATTGTATGGTCAGACCGGCAGCACTGACGCTGATATACGGTCCAGCCTTGATGCCAGCGGGCTGCCCAATACCCTTGCGGCGGACGATTTTGTGGTGCCAGCGAGTGGCTGGCTTATCCAGAGTGTCGTGGCCTTTGGGAACGTTGGTGCCTCCGGTGCTTCGTTCGATGTCACCATCTGGTCGGACAGTGCCGGACTGCCCGGCACCGCGATCTGTACCCTTGCCGGTGAAACGAATAGTGGGACCACCAACAACCCTATCATCAATTTGAGCACGCCCTGTGGCCTCGTGGCAGGTACATACTGGGTTTCGCTTCAACATCAGAGTCCCGATGCCACTGGCTGGTTCTGGATTAACACGACCACTGGCATCACTAATTCACCTGCTGTGTGGCAGGCCCCCGGTACATTCGGATGCCCTCAAACCTGGCTGCCCTTGAATGATGTGACAAATTGTACCGTCCAGACGTCACCGGACCGCCAGTTTGAGTTGTATGGCAGTGTATTGGTGTCATTGGCAGCCAGCGCGACATGTAATGGTGCCAATCTCGACGTGACAATTTCTGCCGGAGATGCGCCATTCGATATCACGGCCAGCGCCGGGATTAATACGCCTGTCAATAGCGCTGGCATTGGCACAACGACCATCAGTGGCCCTGAGAAATGGGACAATCTGACCGTGACGGAAACGACAGGCAATCTGGAATCCATTAATCTCGGTCAATTCAAATGTCGAAGCGGCGAGGTTCCGACTCCGCTCACCCCTGCTCACCAATCCCATACGACGAATGCCTTCCCACTGTTTTCATGGACCGCCATCACGGGAGCCAGCAACTACCGTGTGTTTGTCTTTGATGATAAAGTCGTGGCGAATCGCACTGTCGACATCCGCCAGAATTCGGGCGGACCCACCAGCATGACGCTGAGCACACCGCTGCCCAATGGTCGCCTGTTCTGGCGGGTACGCGGACGGCAAAATCGGTTATGGAGTTTGTGGAGTGTGCGCTTCACGTTGTTCAAGGACCCGGCTCCGCCGTTTACCATCATGACACCTGTTCCGACGATTGACCTCAATCCACCAGCCGGCGATGGTTTAGCGCCGACTCCGGTCCCAACCTTTCCACCACCGCCCAATACGCGGTAAATCTTTAGACACGAGCGGCGGTATCACGCAGATGTGATGCCCCGCCGCTCGCACAAAAAGTGTCTGCCCGGTTAGTGCGTAGCCAGTACATCGTTTTTGAAAACAATGTGGAAGGCACGTCATATGAAAAAACATCTTCCCTCTTTCATCCGAAGGTTCATTGTCATTTGCATTATCCTTGGTGTGGTTGTGACCGGCGGCTCTGGAACGCAGATTTCACAGGCTCGCAACAGGGCCATTACACCTGAACGTGCGGTCCAGGTCGGCACTCTGCTGTATAGCCAGGTGGGTGGCACCAATAACCAGATCCGGTCCAGCAACGACACAGTGATGGGCATATCTTTTACGCAGGCCGCCGATGACTTTGTGGTGTCCAGCAGCCGGACGATCTACAGTGTCGTGGCTTATGGACAAAATGGCGAGAATGGGGCTTTATTTGACGTGACGATCTGGTCCAATGCTGCTGCACAGCCTGGAGTCGCCCTCTGCATAGCGGCTAATCAAACCAACGTCGGGACAACCAGCAATCCGATCATCAATCTGAGCACTCCCTGCGGCCTCTCGGCGGGCGTATACTGGTTATCGATTCAGCACAGGGGGACCACATCCACAGGCTGGTTCTGGAATAATACGACGCTCGGTATTTTCAACTCACCTGCCGTGTGGCGGGTACCGGGCAACACAGTTGGCTGCGTCACGAACTGGACGCCATTGAGCGGAGCACTGGGATGTTCACCAAGTCAAAACCCGCCTGACCGCCAGTTTGCGCTGTATGGTGCATTTGGTGCGAACCCACAACCGTTAATTGCCAGCGCCGGGTGCATTGGCGCACGTCTGAACGTGACCATCTCCGCCGGTGATGGGCCTTTCAACATCACGGCCAGCGCGGGCATCAATACGCCTGTCAACGGGGTAGGTATTGGCACCACGGCCATCAACGGCCCTGAGAAGTGGGACGATCTGAACGTGACCGAAACCAATGACGACCTCCAATCCGTCAATCTGGGCATGTTTAAGTGCCGCTCCGGTGCACGTCCGGTGCCGCTCTACCCGGCCCATCAGTCGCACACCACCAGTGCCTTCCCGCTGTTCTCATGGACGGGCATCTCGATTGCCAACAATTATCGGGTCTTCGTCTATGATGACGCCAATCCTGCCAGTCGCACCGTTGACATCCGCCAGAATTCGGGTGGCCCAACAAGCATGCAGTTGAGTACACCGCTGCCGGATGGACGGTTGTTCTGGCGGGTACGCGGACGGCAAAATCGGTTATGGAGTTTGTGGAGTGTGCGCTTCACGTTGTTCAAGGACCCGGCTCCGCCGTTGACCATCACGACACCGGTTCCAACGATTGACCTCAATCCGCGATCCGGTGGCGATTCAGTGCCGACTCCGGTCCCGACCTTTCCACCACCGCCCAATACGCGGTAAATCAGTCAAACAAGAGTCTATGCCGGGTTTTTTTGACGTTACGAAATTGGGGCGGTATCACTTCGGCAGTGATACCGCTCTTTGGTTTGATGGCATATTAACACACTGGATTCCACCCAATTGGGTGAGGACACTCCCGCCGAAATATGTTACGCTACTACTGAGACATTAATCATTCATTGAGGTTGTCTCATTACCCGGATTTGTACCGGTAGATTGAGGTAAAATCCGGTATGAAGATCATGGTGGGTATTATGAGGAGCCTCAAGTGAAATTATCCTTTTTTGCAATACTTGTTCTTAGTTTATCGTTCGCGCTCGTTCCTGGTTCACGACAGCCGATACAGTGCAGACCGTAGCGGCTGTTCACGCTCCAAATGGCTCACCCTCTACAAAAATACACAAAGGAGATACCTGTGTTACATGATCATCACTCTATAAGACGCTGTTTCTGGATTCTCGTCTGTCTGCTGCTAGCGCTGGTCGTTGCACCGGAACCGCAGCAGCCCCTACCGCGTGCCGAAGCGGCCACGTTTACTGTCACCAATCTGAACGATTCCGGTGCTGGCTCATTACGTCAAGCGATAATAGATGCCAATGGCGCAGCCGGAGTGGATGTTATCAATTTTTCGGTGGCCGGGACGATTACCCTCAGCAGTGAACTAAACGTGGGTGACGATCTAACCCTCAACGGCAACGGCATCACGCTGGATGGCGGCAACGCAACACGCATCATGCAAGTCAGTTCAGCAGTAACCGTCATTATCAATGACCTGACCTTTCAAAATGGATCAGTCGCCGTCACCAGCGGCGGCGCGATATCCAGTGACGGCACGCTGAGTATCACCAACAGCACCTTCAGCGGCAATTCGGCTGACAGCGGCGGCGCGATATCCAGCGGCGGCACGCTGAGTATCACCAACAGCACCTTCACTGGCAATCAGGCTACCGGAACTTTAGGTGGCGCGATAGGCAATATGAACGGTACGGCGACGATCACCAACAGCACCTTCAGTGTCAATCAGGCGATCTTTGGCGGCGGCGCGATAGTCAATGGCGGCACACTGACGATCACCAGCAGCACCTTCAGCAGCAATCTAGCTGTCTTCACCGCCGACACGCTGTACAATAGCAGTGGCACCATCACCGTGATGAGCAGTCTGATCGTTGCTGGGGATTGCAGCGGTACCATCAGCGATGGCGGCAATAACCTCAGCTTCAATGCACCGGGCTGTCCCGGCACCGTGGCCGACCCGCAGCTTGGTCCGCTGCAAAATAACGGCGGTCCTACCGATACCATGCTGCCCGCCTTTAATAGCCCGGCAGTGGATGCCTACGCCGCTCCGTGCGCCACCGCCACCGACCAGCGTGGCATAACTCGCCCGCGGGGATCGCTGTGTGACATTGGGGCAACCGAGCAATTTGGCCCACCATATATCGTTGACACACTGGTTGATGAGAGCGACGGCGATTTTAGTGCGGGCGACTTCTCGCTGCGCGAAGCCGTGGAGCAGACTAATGCTACGGGCGGAGCTGATGAGATCAATGTCGATCCAGGCATCGCCGGGGGCACGATTACCCTGGGCAGTGAACTTGCTGTGACGGATGATGTCACCCTCAACGGCAGCGGCATCACACTGGATGGCGGTAGCGCCACCCGCATCATGCAAGTCAGTTCAGCAGTAACCGTCATCATCAATGATCTGACCTTTCAAAATGCATCGGCGTCCCTCGACGGCGGCGCGATGGAAAATTTCGGTACGCTGACCATCACCAGCAGTACGTTCACTGGCAATCAGGCCACGCGTGACGGCGGTGCGATAGTCAATGGCGGCAGCGGCACGCTGACAATCACGGGTAGCACCTTCAGCGATAATCAGGCTTTTCAAGGTGGCGCGATAGCCAATTTTGGTACGCTGGAGGCCACCAGCAGCACCTTCAGTGGCAATCAGGCTGATTTCGGCGGCGCGATAGCTCATTCCGGCACGGTGACGATCACCAGCAGTACCTTCAGTACCAATTTGGCTCCCACGGTTGGCGGGACGCTATATCATGGTAGCGGCACCGTCAACGTAGTGAGCAGTCTGATGGTGGATGGGGATTGCAGCGGTACGTTCACCGATGGAGGCAATAACCTCAGTTTCAGTGCTACAGGTTGCCCCGGCATTGTGGCGGACCCGCAGCTTGGTCCGTTGCAAAATAACGGCGGTCCTACCGATACCATGCTGCCCGCCACCGATGGCCCGGCGGTGGATGCCTACGCCGCCCCGTGCGCCACCGCCACCGACCAGCGTGGCATTGCCCGCCCGCAAGGACCACTGTGCGACATCGGCGCGACCGAGCAGGTCGGCACTATTGCGCTGGATGCCAGTGCCACCTGCAATGGCGACAATCTGGAAGTTACGATTAGTGCGGGCGATAGTCCCTTTGACGTGCTGGCTAGCAGCGCACCGCCCGGCAATTCACCGTTAAATGATGTTCCGGTTGGCGTATATACCGGACCGGGTCCGGGTACATGGACCAACCTGCGTGTCATTGAGCAGAGCGGTGACAACCAAATCGTTGTGCTGGGCGACTTCACCTGTGCCGCAGAAACCGATACGCCAATACCGCCCACCGACACTCCGGTACCACCGACGGATACACCCGTGCCCCCCACTGATACGCCAGTGCCCCCCACCGATACGCCTGTCCCGCCGACGGACACCCCAACCGGACCAGTCGCGTTGATTGTGTCAGCCGTCTGTGTGGATGAAAATCTGGCTGTAACGATTTCCACAGGCGATGGCCCATTCAACATTACCGCCAGCGCAGGTGTCAATACCCCGGTTAACGGCGTGAATACGGGCACAACGACGATCAATGGCCCGGAAAAATGGGACAATCTGACCGTGACGGAAACAACGGGCGACACCGAGACGATCAATCTGGGCCAATTTAAGTGCCGCAGCGATGAAAAACCCACACCGCTCACACCTGCCCACCAATCCCACACCACGAATGCCTTCCCGCTGTTTTCATGGACCGCGATCACTAACGCTAACAACTATCGGGTCTTCGTCTTTGATGACAAGGTTCCTGCCAGCCGCACCGTTGACATTCGCCAGAATTCGGGTGGACCCACCAGCATGACGCTAAGCACACCGCTGCCGGATGGGCGCTTGTTCTGGCGAGTACGTGGACGGCAAAATCGGTTGTGGAGTCTGTGGAGTGTGCGTTTTACACTGTTCAAAGATCCGGCTCCGCCATTTACCATTACCACTCCGGTTCCAACGATTGACCTCAATCCACGCTCCGGTGATGGTTCCGTGCCAAATCCGGTCCCGACGGTTGGCCCTGTGCCGACCTTCCCGGCTCCACCGAATTCGCGCTAGGCCAATAGTCGTTCGTTTAAAAATTCCTCGCCCCGGCGGGGGATTTTTTTGTTCAGGGCGGCTGCTGCTATAATTGAAAAAGTGCCGAGCGATGGGATGATAGCGCATGGAATATGAGCAGTTTGTAGGACCCTATAAAGTTGCCGGGATACTGGGTAAAGGCGGTATGGGCAGCGTTTATCTGGGCCAGAAGGGCGACCAACAGGTTGCCATCAAGGTGCTGACCTCCGACACACTCAGCGAAGATCAGGATTTGTTGGAACGGCTGAAGCGTGAGGGCGAGACGCTGCGCCTGCTTAATCATCCCAACATCGTCAAAATGCTGGAAGTGATTGAAGAAGGCGGACGCTACTCGCTGGTGCTGGAATATGTCGAGGGCGGCACGCTGCATGATCTTCTCCAAAAGCGCCAGCAGCTTCCGGTGCCGGTAGTTCTCAAGATTGCTCTGGAACTGTCTGATGCCCTGACCCGCGCTCATCACCTGAAGGTCATTCACCGGGACATCAAACCATCCAATATTTTGTTCGCCAGAGATGGCACCGTACGATTAACCGATTTTGGGCTGGCCCGGATGGAACACGGCAAAGCACTGACTCAGAGTGGAATACTGGTAGGCAGTGTGTCCTATCTCAGCCCGGAGGCGATCAATGGCGGCCCGCCCGATCCACGCCGCGACATCTGGGCGTTTGGCGTTGTCTTGTATGAAATGCTGGCAGGTGAACGTCCCTTCGATTCGCAGACGATGGGCGGGATTATCACCCGTATCGTCATGAATGCGGTGCCCGATATTACCCAACTGCGCCCTGACATTCCACCGCGACTGGCCGCCCTCACCATGCAGATGCTGGATAAAGATGTCGAGAAGCGTATATCCAGTGTCCGGCAGGTGGCCGCCGACCTCGAAACGATCATCCGTGAGGAAAATTTGCAGGATCAGCTTATACTGCCTGAAGACATTTTTGCCATCCTTTCCGAGCCGCCGGAAGTGAAACCCGTCGAGACGCTGCCCACTATCAAACCCGGACCCGCCGCAGAAACGGTGGTCGCCAGGCGTCGACGCCAGCGCATCGGATGGGCTGTTACGGCGATCACGATTGTCCTGTTGGCTCTGGTCGCCGTTGCGGGTCTTTCCGGCCTGTTTCAAGATGATGACGACACGGGAGACAATGAGATTGCTGGCCCGGTGACGGTTGAGCCGGTTGCTGAAGATGAAGTGATGATTCTGGTGGCCCGCGCCGAGCCGCTTGGCGAAGAGCGGCCTCAAATTGACCGTTTTATCCGCGACGAACTCACCGAAATACTAACACTCAGTGCCGGGCAGACCGGATTGCAAGTGCGCGAATACCCGCAGGTTATCACCGCCGAGACCGAAGCTAAAGCCGCTGCCAATCTCAACAACGCTCCCCTGATTGTGTGGGGCAATTATGATGATGAAATCGTTGAGTTGAACATCAGTTTATACGATGCGAACCCGGACGGGCCGCTTACGGAGGCAATGCTGCAAAGCGCCGGAAATGTGCGGGTGCGGCTGACCGATGAACGCCAGCAAACCATCGCGCCGCAGGTGCTAACCAGTGCCACCATCTGGTATGCGTATCAGGGTCAGCCCTATGAAGCCGCTGCGGCTATGGTTGCTTTCTACGATCTCAATGTCGAATCGGCAGAAACGGTGGGTGTAACGGTCGGGGCCAATGTTTACCGCCATTACCATGACCTGTATGACGACACGGAGGCTGCTGTGGGTTATCTAACCGAAGCCCTGCGTTCTGACCCGGATAATCCCATTTTGTTTCATCTGCGCGGGGCAGCCGTTGACCGTTTAGGCGAAACCGAGCAAGCGCTGGAGGATGTAGATACGGCACAGTTATTGAGCAATGAAGCATGGTCCATCCCCTTCATCAACAAAGCCAACATCACCTCCTCGCAGGGTGATCTGGCAACGGGCATCGAGCAGTTGACACAGGCTATCGCCAACCAGCCGGACGACTGGCTGTATTATGCCGTGCGCGGGTCATATCACTATCTGGCGGGTGATTTTGCCGCTGCCCGTGCCGATCTGGAAGCGTCGATTGAACGGGAGCCGCGTGCCAATTTCCCCTATGTGCTCCTGATGAATATCGCCATTCAGGAAGGCCAGATTGACGAGGTGCAGTCGCTGCTGGCGACCATTCTGGACAAATTTCCTGACCCGTCGCTGGGCAACCGTACCATCCTGACGGCAGGCAACCAACCGGAATTTGGCGGCTATTACAGCCTGACGCTGTCGGCATTTAATAATCTTGTGCTGCGCCAGTATGAATCCGCCCTGCAAGACATCAACGGTGCTCTCGAACTGCGCCCCGAGTCACCGGAATTGTATCTGTTTCAGGGGGTTGTCTACTGTGCGCAGGAGGACCTTGAAAACGCTGAAGCAGCCTACACCACCGGACTGGAACTCAACGATGATATGACCGTCTTGTATTTGCTGCGGGCTGATGTGCGTAACCGGCTCGGCAAGTCTGGCGAGGCACTGCGCGATTTTTCCGCTGCCAGCCAGACATCGTCGTGGGATAATTTTAAGGATTTGGTCAGCGATGCCCTGTCAGGCGGCGACTCGCTCGGTTGTCAGGACTTTTTCGAAGTCACGGAATAACCGGCGCAATGGCAAACCAGTTGGCTTTGAGGTCGGTCGTCATTTGCGTTTCACTGCCGCCATCCGGCCTTATCACAAACACGTCGCCGCTGTTGGGAAACTGCACATCTTCCCGCAAAAAGGCAATCCAGCCGTCCGACCACTGCACCGCAAGTTCATTGGCGGGGGTATTCGTCAGGCGGGTGATGTGTTTGCCGTCGCGGGTTACCGTGAAAACGTCACGCTGGTTGATGAGGTTAGACTCGTTATCCAGACGGATGTTTGCCAGAAATGCAATGGCGCTGCCATCGGGTGACCAGACAGGTGCTTCTGCCCCTTCGCGATAATCGGTGAGACGCTGCAACTCCGTTCCATCTGCCCGCACCATGAAAATATCAGCCGGATCTTCACGCTGCCGGATGCTGGCCGCAAAAGCAATCCACTGCCCGTCCGGTGACCATGCCCCACCGCCTGCCACGAGGGTGGGCGGGGTGAGGGTTTCATCCTGTGTTCCGTCGGGATGGATGCGGTGAATCTGACCCGCAGCAGTATACAAAATCCATGTACCATCGGGCGACCAATTCCCCGGCGTGGCAGCATCAGTAGGTTCAAATTGAATCAACTCCGCTCGTTCTGATCCATCCAGTGGGACAACAGTGAACATATCGCCGTTGCTGACGTAAGCAATCCTTTCAAAGTCGGGCGACATGGTGAAACTTCCCCAGCCGATGTTGGTATGTGGAGCCAACTCATTCTGGTCGGGTGTGCCGGTAAAAAGGCGCTTAATATCATGATTCTCAAAAATGGCGACCGCGAACTGCTGCCCATCCTGTGACCAGACAGGACCGCTGGGCAGCGCAATACTGCCTTGCGAGAACAGCGTTTGAACTCCTCCCCCAGCAATCAGATAAACATTCACGTCAGTGGTCCACGCCATCGCGGCAATGGGCGGAATGGCTTCGGCATCCTGCGCCGTCGCTGTCGGCACAATGAGAATCCCCGCGATAATAAACAGCAACATCATTCGATACATCGGAATCGCTCCCCGCAAGTAAAACGTGCACGATTCTAATTATGAGGCCATTTGCCTAAAACGCAATCTCGCTGTCCGGGGTTGGCGTAATAGTCGGCGGCGGTGTGGTGGGCGGTGTGGTGGGAGTGGGTGTGCCTTCCACCGTCGGGATTTCGGTGATGGTTGGCAGCGGTGTAAACGTCTGGCTGGGAGTGGGCGTCGGATTGCGCGGCTTCAGGACGGACTCGTGCATATAACCAATATCCAAAAAAGACTCGCCAAAATTCAAATCAATCTTGAACCACTCATCAGCATCAAAATATTCGAAGTCGGTGGCCCGCCCGATGGTGCAAACATCATTACCCTGAAAATATCTTTCCTGACCTTCACGGGCGCGGCACTCAAAGGAGGGGCACTGCCGGACAAACGCGGACTCCACCGTTACATAGTAGATTTCGCAGTTGGGAACGCGCGTTGAAGTGGGAAACGGCTGAAAGTTGAGTGTCGCCTGTTGGATAGCGACATCGGTCTGGTTAATTTCAGCCGTCAGGGTGGCCTGCTCGTTGCGCTCAAAATCCGCCTCCACCCACTGAATAGCGCCAGTATAGATAAAATATCCACCGAAAACGATTACGGCGGCGATCAGAGTTGTGAGAAAGGGGCCGGGTCCCTGTCGCTGGTAACGCATGATATTATAACCGGGTCTAGTTGCTAACCGGCATCATTATAGCGGATGTTGGCGACTTACTCCCGTACGCCTAGTAAACGATATGCGGTCAATGGTTCCGATTTACCCTGAACATAGAGTGGATCGAGTGGTTCAACCTCTACCCGGCCATCAACGGCGTAAAGCGTCGAATCGCTGATGAGAATCTCGCCGTGTGAAGCAGACTGCTGCAAGCGGCGAGCGATGTTGACTGTATCGCCAATGACGGTGTAATTCATCGCCAGTTCGCTGCCAACATTGCCGACTGCGGCATCACCCGTATGCAAGCCCATACCCAGCCCTAACTGTCGCAAGCGCGGGTCCGTAAATCTATCGCGAATACCCCCGAAAACATACTGCATTTCCAATGCCATGCACAGCGCCTGAAATACATCATCATCCCCCGCTATTGGTGCGCCGAAGAAGCCCATAATCTCGTCGCCCA
>JAKEEQ010000364.1 GCA_022616515.1 Chloroflexota bacterium
AGACCCCACACCGATCATGCTAACTTGCTGCAAGGACCCTTTGAGACAGGCAGGGATGTTACGCGAGCCTGCCTCGAATGCCATCCTGACGCGGGAAGTGAGGTTATGCAAACCGCGCATTTCACATGGCAGAGTGAACCTGTTTATGTGGAAGCACGCGATGAATTTGTGTCGACAGGTAAAGCCAACACGCTCAACAATTTTTGTATCGGCGTTCAGAGTAACTGGGAAGGCTGCACGCGCTGTCATGCCGGTTATGGTTGGGACAATGCCGATTATCAGGAGACCGCTACGGAAGAAAATGTAGACTGTCTGGTGTGTCATGACCAGAGCGGTGCTTATGTGAAAAGTACAGCGGGCAATCCGGCAGAAGACGTTGATCTGGTGATGGTGGCGCAGAGTGTAGGGTCACCAACCCGCGAAAATTGTGGCGGCTGCCATTTCAATGGTGGCGGTGGTAACGGCGTTAAACATGGCGACCTCGACGAAAGCCTGTACTTCCCATCCGAGGAAGTGGATGTGCATATGGGCCGCCTTGATTTTGAGTGTATTGACTGTCATGAGACCGAAAATCATGAAATATCGGGCCGCGCTATCTCGGTCAGTATCGACAATGCCAATCAGGTCTACTGCACAGATTGCCATGAACGCGATCTACATGAGGATGAACGCATCACTTCGCATATTGATACATTAGCCTGCCAGAGCTGTCATATCCCGGCAGGGGCGGTTCGTGAACCTACCAAGATGGAATGGGATTGGTCAACCGCCGGACAGGACCGGGAAGAAGACCCACACGAATATCTCAAAATCAAAGGCAGTTTTGTCTACGAGTCGAATTTCATCCCTGAATATTACTGGTTTGACGGCACGGTAGATCGCTATCTGCTGGGGGATGAGATTGACCCGACACAGTCCACTGTCTTGAACCCGCTACATGGGAGTATTGATGACCCCAACTCGTTGATATGGCCTTTTAAAGTGCATTATGCACGCCAGCCCTATGACGCGGTGTATAACATCCTGCTCCAACCCAATACGGTTGGCGAGGAAGGATACTGGACCACCTTTGACTGGGACTCGGCGCTGGCTCGTGGCTCGGAAGCGGCGGGGCTGCCCTACAGCGGTGAATATGACTTTGCTCCCACTGAAATGTACTGGAATCTTACCCATATGGTCGCCCCGGCGGACAATGCCGTGCAGTGTACCGAATGTCATGGTGAAACAGGTCGTATGGACTGGGAAGCACTTGGCTATGATGGCGACCCGATGATCTGGGGAGGGCGCTAAGATGCGATTACGACGATTTCTACCCCTGACCTTCGTTTTGATAGGTCTCGTCCTTGTTTCGCTGTGGATGACCCGCTCGACGTCGGCGCAGGGTGGGTCACCGCTGCATCCCAACATTCCACTGCTGGATGAGGACGGCCAACATGTGCTCTTATCAGGCAAGCCGGTGTCTACCATGCAGACGTGCGGCTCGTGCCACGATACGGAGTTTATTGAAAATCACAGCTTTCATGCCGATGCCGGTTTAAGCTCCATCATCAACGGTGAAACTAGCGAAGGATATTTTGGTCGCTGGGACCCGATCACCTATCGTTACCTGTCGACAGATCATGATGCAGTGATCGACCTGACGACTCCCGAATGGTTAATGACATTCGGCCTTCGCCATGCAGGTGGTGGGCCAGCGGTTACTGGTCGTAATGGTGAACCCCTATCTAATCTCCCACCCAACAGCGTTGAGACCAGCCGCTGGAACGGTGATGGTGAACTGGAAAGCTGGGACTGGAACGAGTCGGGTGTGGTGGAGATGAATTGTTTCCTGTGCCACACCGACTCGCCCAACAATGAGGCCCGGATGGCGGCTCTGCAAGCCGGAGATTTCGGCTGGGCCAACTCAGCAACGCTGTTGGGCACGGGTGTCATTGAGCAGATTGACGGCCAATGGCAGTGGAATGCTGACGGTTTTGACGACGAGCAATTGGTTGACATCACCGTTCAAGACCCCACCAGCGATAACTGCGCACAGTGTCATGGCGTAGTGCATACCAATGTCCAGATTCCGCTGGCGCTGGAAGAGGGTGCCTGTGAAACGGATGGCTGGACCACACTCACGACAGGACAGATTATCTCCGGGCAAAAGATCAGCAATTCCGGCCTCAATTTTGAGGACAAGGGCGAACTGACGCGCTCGTTTGATATTCATGCCGAACGGGTGCTGGAATGTGTGGATTGTCACTATTCGTTGAATAATCCGGTGAACTACCGGGAAGACGAGGAAAGTCGTCCCGATCATCTCGTTTTTGACCCGCGCCGCATGGATATAGGAGATTACCTCTATCGCCCGGTGCATGATCTGGCATCGGGTAAAAGCGGAGACTTTCGTATCTGCGAATCGTGCCATCAGGCTGAAGAAACACATGATGACTGGCTGCCCTATGAAGAACGTCATCTAGAGGCACTCGAATGCCAGACCTGTCATATCCCGACAGTTTATGGGGCTGCATTACAAAGTGTGGACTGGACAGTGATTAACACCGACAGCACGCCGCAGCGTGAATGTCGTGGAGTAGATGGCGATGGCCTGATTACAGGTTATGAGCCGGTCTTGCTGCAAGGCAACGACAGCGGCGATGGATTGACTCCCTATAATCTGGTGACAGCCTACTACTGGATTTACGGGGATGAGAACTTGCCAGTGCCACTGCACTATCTGGAAGAAGTCTGGCTGGATGGTGAAGGTTATGCGGCGGATGTGCTGGCGGTATTTGATGGCAACGGTGATGGTAGCCTTGATGACGACGAGCGAGTCATTGATACTCAGGACAAAGAAACGCTCATGGCTGGCAAACTTGAAGCGGCAGGGCTGGATAATCCCCGGATTGATGGTCAGGTGGTGCCATACAGCATCAACCATACGGTGACGGAAATGGCGACGCAAGATTGCCAGACGTGTCACGACAATGATTCACTGGTCGGGCAGGATTTCTTGCTGGCAAATTACACACCTAACGGCCTCACACCGGATACGAGTGTACTTAACGGCGACATTACGATCACTGATGATGGCAAGTTGTATTTCGCGCCGGAGCATGATGACTTGTATGTGCTGGGTCATGACAGCATTTCGCTAATTGATTGGCTCGGAGCACTGGTCTTTCTGGGCACGGTATTCGGTGTGACTGCCCACAGTGGACTGCGTTACTACACGGCGCGTAAACGGGCTAACCATCACGACCAACGTACCCGCAAAATGTACATGTACACGGTCTATGAACGGCAGTGGCACTGGCTGCAAACGGCTGTAATTTTCGGCCTGCTGTTTACCGGGCTGATCATTCATAAGCCCGAAATGTTCGGGGTTTTCAGCTTCCGCTATGTGGTTCAGATCCACAATATTCTGGCGGTGATTCTAGTGATGAATGCGGGGCTGGCACTCTTTTATCACCTTGCCAGCGGCGAAATCCGGCAATATCTGCCACAACCACGCGGCTTCTTCTACCAATCTGTCGCGCAAATCAACTACTATCTGCGTGGGATTTTCCAGGGCAAGAGCTACCCATTCACGAAAACACCACAGAAGAAGCTCAACCCGTTACAGCAAGTAACCTACTTTGCCATTTTGAATGTGCTGCTGCCAGCGCAGATCATTACCGGCGCGTTGATGTGGGGTGCGCAAACGTATCCTGATGTGGCCGATAGCTTGGGCGGGCTGCCGTTTCTGGGGCCGCTGCATTCGCTCGTGGCGTGGATGTTCGCGTCGTTCATTGTAGCGCATGTTTATCTGACCACAACCGGGCACACACCTAGCGCCCACATCAAGGCCATGATGACCGGCTGGGATGATATTGAACTTACTGAGAAGGGAAACGAGATACATGCTTAAACCAAGTTTGCAATTACGTGGACGACCGACACGAGATTACATCAATCCCTATGCTGCCGGTATTCTGCTGGGGCTGGTACTGTTTCTGGCATTCTTTATCACCGGCAATGGGCTTGGTGCGTCAGGAGGTATGAACAGACTACTGGTCGTTATTGAAGATGCAATTTACCCGGAGCATGTGGACCGGACGGCTTACCTTGCCGAAATGGCCGGTGGTGAGAGCAATCCGCTGGATAGCTGGGTGGTGTTCATCGCCATCGGCACCGTGATCGGCGGGTTTGTGTCCGGCTGGTTTAATGGACGATTGAAGGTTGAAACCAATCGCGGGCCACAGGTTCCAATGCAAGCACGTTGGGTCACGGCGTTTATCGGTGGTGCATTTATGGGATATGGCGCACGACTGGCACGCGGCTGTACTTCCGGGCAGGCATTGTCCGGTGGGGCGGTGCTTTCGGTCGGGAGCTGGGCATTTATGCTGGCCGTTTTTGGTGGCGGTTATGCCCTAGCCTATTTTGTCCGCAAGTTGTGGAATTAGGGGGTACGCGATGACTCTGTTTCCATTGACGTTAGCTGATTATCTCGGTCACTGGGGAGCCTACGTGGTCTTCCTGTTTATCGGCATCGCGTTCGGGGTGGTGCTGGAAATCGCGGGCTTTGGTAAATCGACCAAGCTGGCGGCCCAATTCTATTTCAAAGAGTGGACCGTGCTCAAGGTCATGTTCACCGCCATTGTGGTGGCGATGGTGCTTATCTTCCTCAGCACATCCATCGGCCTGCTGGATTACAATCTGGTGTACGTGAACCCGACGTATCTTTTGCCGGGGATTGTGGGCGGTTTGATTATGGGCATCGGGTTTATTGTGGGTGGTTTTTGTCCCGGAACGAGCCTTGTTGCCGCCGCCACTGCCAAACTGGACGGCATCGCGTTTGTGCTTGGGGCGTTCTTCGGTATTTTCCTGTTTGGAGAAACGGTCGAGTATTTTGAGGAATTCTGGTATTCGACCGACATGGGACGCTACACCTTGCAGGATATGTTTGGTGTAGATGCCGGGATTGTGGTGCTGGCGGTGGTGTTGTTTGCCTTGTTCGCGTTCTGGATTGGGGAACATGCCGAGGAGTATTTTGGCGATTTCCGTCGGGCGAGTTTCCCGCGCTGGCGGTATGCAGCGGCGGCAGTGCTCATTCTGGTAGCGGTGGCCGTGCTGGTTCTCCAGCAGCCCTCGACACAGGACAAATGGAACTGGATTGAAGATGAGCAGGGTGAACGCCTCACTAACCGGGAAGTCCAGATTCACCCGGCGGAGTTACTTGATACCATGCACGACAATCGCATTAACGCCATTTTAATTGATGTACGCGATGAGTCGGATTACAACGCCTTCCATATTCTGGATGCAGTGCATATCGCGCCAGAAGACATCAATGATCACATTGCACAGTTTCGGGAGGAGCCATCGAATACCGTTTTTGTCGTGATGAGCAATGAAGAAGTGCTGGCGACCGAAGTGTGGAAGACGCTGGTTGCGGAAAGTGTGATCAATGTCTATATCCTCGAAGGCGGCGTCAATAACTGGTTATCAATATATGCCGAAGCGGATTTCAAGGCGGAGTATGCGCCGGTGAGCCATGCCAGTGATGAGTTTGGTTATGCTTTGACGAGTGCGTTGGGGGCACGCCATCCGGCGGCGCGACCCAATCCTGATGTCTTCGAAATCGAATATGAGCCTAAAGTTAAATTGCAAGATAAACGCGGCGCATCCGGTGGCGGATGCGGATAGCACAGGTAACCGGGGCTGATAGTGGCCCCGGTTTTTTATTACGAACTTAAAAGTCTACGCCCGGAATGGGGGCCAGCGGTGTTACTTTGCTGAGCGGAACCCACACAAAGTTCTCGCTGCCCAGGAAAATGGACAACCACACATCGTCCTCCAGAATAACCACATCGGTGACGATATACGTGTCGAAACCGTTCTTGTCGTAATCATGCGGCAGCCACAATTCATGTCCACCGTTGATGCGGACCACCTGCCCCGCCGGGTCCATATAAACGGGCTGAGCCTGTGCAACCGTAATCATAATGTCGCTCAGATGAGGAATCGGGAATGAAGGAATGAGCGTCGGTGTCGCGGTCGGCACCAATGTCGCCGTTGGTAGGGGCGTCGAACCCGGAACGGTGGGCGGAATGAGCGTCGGTGTTAGCGTCGGCGGGACTGGAGTCGGAGTAGGTGGTACATAATCCGTTGAGGACAGATTATCGAAGGCGAGTTGGCGGGCTGTTCCGTTGGCTCCGTCGAGCACCAGTGTATCGAACTGCCCGCTGACAGAGGCACTACCTTCATAAGCATTCATGAGACAACACGGTGTTCCCGGAAAATTCATCGACAACACCTGAACACCCCCCAGAAAGCCGGTCACGTTCAATGTATTGTCTCCCAGCAGCGCCCAGCCAAAAGAGGCGGTGGCCTGATCCTGCGTAAAGGTGAGGGTTAGCGGCCCATAGCCATAGATGTCGTCCTGCGCGAATAAAAATTGCCCGCTGAGATTGGCGGGCGGCTGGACACCGGGACCCAGCGTAGTGACATAATAGAAACCATTGCCACTAATCTGAACGCCGGGAATGGTCAGGTTCTCGGCAAATGCATAGAGGGGCTGGCTTTCAAAGTCCTCAAGCGGAACGGCCCCCTGTGTGTCGGGAAGGCCAAACAGGATTAGTCCAAGAGAAAGGATAAGAATTAGGACAAGTTTTTTCATGGAGCGTTCCTCAAACTTGTAAATCTTTTCCTACAGTCTAAATTTATTCAGGCGATTTCACAACCTGTACAGGCTATGTGTTAAGAAGTGCCTCCTCCTGCAAAGCGCACGAGGAGACATGCCACCGCATGGAAACAAAACTATCCCGATTAGTGCTTCATATCAGCAGCACAATCAGGACACGCGGTGACTTCCCGGACGATTTCACGCCCGGTTCCACCCGGATCATCGACTAGTTTTTCCTGGTGATTACGACGGACTCGAAATACCTTCTCGCGCTTTGGGTAATGGCGGATACGGGTTTCAAGGGAAATGCGGAATGCTCTGGTTTCAGGTGGTACGATTTTCTTGCATATCTGGCATATATACATCTCACTTTCTTTTTTCGTCGCGTGGACGGTTAGCTGATAGGAAGATAAGATTTGCGGTGACGGTTTTCAGGATAGTGGAGAAGTTGCTGGACTGCAAGCATTTCAAGTAACATAGCGATAGGTCATAGGTCAACACAGCAGGAATTAATGGCGAAGATTCTGTTACTTGGCGAAGATGAATTTTTTGAGGGCACGTTTTTTGATGCGCTGGATGAGCTGGATGCCACGTTGATGCAGGTTGGTTCGTTACACCCCTATTTCGAGGGCGTGGATGGATATACGCCGGATGTCATCGTGATATGTTTTTCGTCGAACCGGCTGAAAGATTATGACCAGCGACGCTTTCGCGGACAGCAGCCACACTATACCGGGGTTCCGGTGGTGGCCGTGTTTGACATGATTGGCTGGGAAGATATTGGGCGGGTCAAGGCCG
>JAKEEQ010000365.1 GCA_022616515.1 Chloroflexota bacterium
GTAACGCAAATCCGCTCCACCTTTGAACACATGAGTACCACAAAGGAGAAGCGCTCCTCCCCGTCGCAAGCAACGGGGTTTCCGCACTAAAATCTGATGAATATCACGGATTTAATCAATGACGATCCACAGGCGGCACTGGACCAACTGCTGCCTCGTCTGGACTATATACATTTTGCGAACGATGACGAAAAACTAGAACTGCTGGTAAATGTCACCCACAGCTACTATGTGCTGCATCACAACGCGAAAATCATCCAGTTTGGACTCGAAACGTTGGCGCTGAGCGATAAGCTTCAGACGTACCATACCTCAGCACGGGTGGCTTACTGGCTGTATAGGGCATACCTGCATCTGGGCGACCGCGCCAGTGCGCTGGATTTTGGCCTCAAACAGCTTGGTTACAGCCGTAAAAGTGGCGACCGCTACGAAGAAGCGCAGGCTCTTAAGGCGATTGGTGTCTGTTACTCCTATATGGAACATCATCACGATTCACTGCGTTACTACGATATGGCACAGGCCATTAATGAGGAACTGCAAAATTATGGGGCACTCGCCGGGGTATATAACAACCGGAGCATTGAGTTTCGCGCCTTAGATCGCCTTGAAGAAGCCGAACAGAATGCCCAACAGGCAGTAGAACTCTTTGAGTCGGTTGGAGCCGTGCGCGGACTGATTTTTGCACTCAATAATCTGGCCCATACTTACATGCAGCAAAACCGCTATCCCGAAGCCCACGATTGTCTGCTGCGCTCCCTTGAACTGGCCCGTGCCAATCCGCACCCGCGCAATCTTCTCGCTGCGTTGCGTTCGCTGGGGCGCTATCACAATTCTGTCGCCGACCCGGAGTCGGCCATAGCGGTGCTCACCGAGGCACTGCCAATCGCCCAGAATGCCGATTTTGTGCAGATAGAATATGAAATCCATGAAGCATTGACTGAGGCGTATAAATTACAGGGGGATTTTGAGCACGCCCTGCATCACTACGAACACTACCATCGCCTGTATTCACAGCTCAACAGCGAAGAGCAGACGACGCGACTGCGCAATCTAGAAGTGTTGCACGAAACCCGTGAAGCACGCAGCGAGGCCGAACGTTTAAAGGACCTGTCCGATTATTTCAAGCGCCTCAACGATCTAAAAGATGAGGTCATGAGCACCCTCTCGCATGACCTGAAGAATCCGCTCAGCATGATTTCGATTCAGGTGTCATTGCTGCGCGGGCATGGCATAACCAATGACGAAAAAGGGCTGTTATACCTTCAGCGTATCAACCGAGCCGTCGTGAAAATGCGGGAATTGATTGTGAGGCTGCTTGATCTGGCGCGGCTTGAGACAGGCCAATCCCTTGATATGCAGCCCTGTTCCATCCGAGAATTGCTGGTTACGGCGGTTGACGAAAATCAATCACTCGCCAGAGCGCAGGGTGTAACAGCCACACTCATCGAACCCGTCCCCGATGCGGAACTCGTGGTGGATGGCGTCCGGATTCATGAGGTGTTCGACAATTTGTTGTCGAATGGCATCAAATTTACCCGGATAGGCGGTCATGTGATCGTCACTGCAAGACTGACCGACGGGCATTATAAGGTTACGTTTCAAGATACAGGCATGGGTATTCCCAAAGCTGACCTGCCTCATATTTTTGACCGGTTTCATCGCGTAAACAACACCGGTCATCTTTCCGTCGACGGCAGTGGGCTTGGTCTGGCTATCTGCAAAGCAATCATCGAACAACATCAGGGAACCATTATGGTAGAAAGTGAGGTGGGCATCGGCAGCGCCTTCACCGTGTCGTTACCACTGGAAAGGTAACGTGGCAAAACAGGGTTGTCAAAACTAAGGGGCACTAGTGTTGCAACTACATCAACCACATACAACCCTTAGCGAGATACTCTCAATGTCGGGAGAAATCGCTGGGGCATCAACACCTACCAGCAAGCAAATTCCCTGTAACACCCAATTCCCGGGGCTATTCGACTCTGGCTGTGATTCCCTGTTTAGCCTTGAGCACTGGAACCCTGCGAATACCTCAACCATAACCGCGATAGTGCCAGCCGGGAGGTAGATGAATGTACATGGATATTGTACAGTTTCAACAAACACTCAAGGAAATTGAGGCGATTTGTGAAGGGGAACCACAAAAAGCACTGGATATGGCAGATGCTGCTCTTGAAAACATCTCATCAGATCAACCCGAACTAAAAGTTGATTTTTTAGCTGCTCGTGCCCAGGCATTCAACAATCTTGGTCGTTATCGAGAAGCACTGGATACATCTTTTTTAGCACAGGAGCTTGCGCAGAAAATCGACCATGATCAAGCCCTGCCCCAGCTTTTCAAAACAATGGGTCATGCCTGTGGCAATCTTGATGATCTCCCGCTGGCACTGGATTATTACCGCAAAATGCTGGATGCCAGTCGCCGTGTGGGTGATCGAACAAACGAAGCCAATGCACTGCTCAGAATCGGCGTTGTGTATTCGGATATGGGACAGTATGAAAAAGCCCTTGAACACTATGCACTTGCTTATCCAATTTATGAAGAACTCGGTGAGCGCTTGTATCTGGGCCATCTGAATCTGAATAGCAGCATCGAAGCAAATCTTCTGGAGCGGTATGAGGAGGCGATTGAGTACTCCAGAAAAGCCCTTGAATTGTACCAGACAATGGCTCCGCTTTATCCTCGAATTTCTGCGATCATCAACATGGCTTTCGCTTACGCAAAATCAGGCGATTCTGAGGTCAGTCAAGAGCAACTAATTAAGGCACGTAACCTTGTGACTGAACTTGACCAACCCCCTATCATTATGCGATTGACGCTTCGATTGGGGCAGGTTTATAACTTGCTGGCCCAACCTGACAAAGCAATTGAACAATTGGAAGTAAGCCTTAACATTGCGTTTGAGTTGGACTCTCTTGTCAAGCAGTATGAATGTCATCAAGAGCTGGCGGAAGCCTATAAGCAGTTAGGGGATTTTGAAACCGCACTTTACCACCACCGGACATTCTATCAACTTTACAAGCAGGTAAACAGCGAACAACAGCAACGAAGGTTCGAGAATCTGGCGATTCTGCACGAGACAGAGGAAGCCAAACGCGAAGCCGAGCGCCAGCGTGAAATTGCGGCTTATCTAGAACGGCTGAATGAGATGAAAAATGACACGATCAATGTTTTGTCGCATGACCTGAAGAATCCCTTGAGCACGATTCTGCTGCAAGCGACGTTGCTAGACCTGAATAAGCGCACAGACGATGCCAAAGGGCAGCTTTATCTCAATCGCATCAAACTCAGTGTCACAAAAATGCGGGATTTACTGGTGGACTTGCTGGACCTCGCCCGGCTGGAAACCGGACAATCCCTGAATATCAGACGCCAGCCCTTGAAACCCCTCCTTGAGCAAGCCATTTATGAGCTTGATCCGCTGGCTCGTGCACAGGGCATTACCCTCGAGCCGCCACAGCAGGTTCCTGATACCGACATTCCCATTGACTCGCTGCGTATGCGACAGGTGCTCGATAATCTGTTGTCTAACGCTATCAAATACAATCGAGCGGGCGGGCATGTGAGCATCGATAACCAGTTATCCGACACCCATGTGGAAATCACGGTGAAAGATACCGGAATCGGAATTCCCCCGGAGGCTCTTCCCCATCTTTTTGAACGGTTCTACCGTGTGCATGACGAACGCCACCAAAGCGTTGAGGGTAGCGGGCTTGGGCTGGCAATTTGCAAAGCTATTGTCGAACAACATCGCGGCTCGATTCAAGTCGACAGCACCCCCAACGTGGGAACCAGCTTTGTTATTAGCCTGCCGTTGCATTAATGTCTCCGTCGTGCTGGCTGACTGTGACCTTCATCGTCTTTATCACACATTGAGTCCCGATGAGAACTTCTTAAGACTTTTAATACGACTTAATGGTAAGGCGCTGCACGCTTGACCATTCTGTTATACTACTTTTGCATGCATTGAAGGAGAACACATTGACAGAAACGATAACCATTAAGGATTGTCCGATTTGTGGCAAAGAATTTAAGCCCAGGCGCAGTGATGCCGTTTATTGCTCAGCCCGCTGCCGGGTTGCCGCATCGCGCGAACGCCAGCGTGAGCGAACCACACAGCAGTTTGAAGCGCAGCAGTTGCGCGTTGAGGTGTTTATTGAGGCGCTAAAGAAGAAAGACCGTCCGGAATACGCCGACGTTGTTGAACATCTACTGGATGAATATGGGCTGGAACCGGCTTTTGACACCGCTAAACGCCTGTCGAAAATAACCGGCATCCAGTTTTAATTATATACGTAACTTGACATTATGTTACACTTAGCGTACCATATGGTCATCTCGTTTTATTGTGGCTCTAAAGGATGGCTGACATGTCTGATGTCAAAATGCTTAACAACTTGCTGCGAATTCAACTGGCCTTTCAAAATGAAGATGACGCGGTGGATTATGTAGTGGATGCGAACGCCAATGGCTTCTTCTTGAATGTTGCGGAAGAACATCGCTCCGACTTCATCGAACGCTACGGCGATTATCCGGTGCATATCGGGGATTCATTTGATGAAGCCCGTGACTGGATAATAAGCAAATTCGGTATATATGCATAAGAAAGTTCCCTCGCACTGAGGGAATTTTTGTTTATGGCATAGTCGGGTACAGTCGGTTCATTCCACTCGGAAACCCACAAACGGGCTGTCCCGCGCTACGTTATCCACCAGATTCGTGAATGAGCCATTGACCCGCCCCACGCCGATGACCGAGCCGTAGGCCCCCACCTGAGCGACGAAACTCTGGTTATCCAGCCAGAAGCCATCCACATAAAACAAATTGACAATCAAATCTTCCTCGTTGCTGCCCAGATCACGCAGGAATGTTTGCGAGGTGCGCTCTCCCAATGCAAACTCACCATCGGGCGAAAAATCCGGGCGGCGCAGTTCACTCAGCAGAATCTGTTCGCGGCTGGTAAGCTCGAAAATCACATCATTGCCCACATTTAAATAGCCCGGCAGCGGCACACTCACCCCATACAAATTATCACCGGCGAGAAGCTGCTCCGGCGTGGTGTCATCCAGCGTAATGGTATACGCTCCCGGCGCGAGGCCGGGTTGAGCAGGGGTATCTTCTTCGCGGCTGAACAGCGGCACAGCAAAGGCAATCGTTTCCGTTTCAGCGTCCCATTTTGCCGGAGAGATAGCCTGCCCTGCATCCACCAATTCAATGCTGGAACCGGACGCCGTATCGTAAAGGAACAGACCTTTCGCACCGCCGATGGGATCGAAGGGCGACCACAAAAAGCGCTCGTCATCCACCCAATCCAGCACCCATGTAAACTGGCTTTCTTCCTCGATGGTGGCCTGTACCGGGTCGCTGCCGTCAACGCTGGCAATGTATACACCCTGTGAAGTGGGGCCGTTTTCGCTGAGGAAGGTTTCGACGGAATCGTAGGCTAATTTTTGGTTGTCTGGTGACCAGTGCAGGCGCATTGGATAGCCGTCTTCGTTGGGTATCGCGGTCAGGCTTTCGTCGGCTGTGTCCAGAATCTGGATGGTCGCCGCGCCGCCATCTACCCCCTCAACAAACGCCAGCTTCGTGCCGTCCGTTGACCAGACCATTTCGCCCAACGCCAGCGGCAGTTCATAGGTCTGATCGCCGGGTGTTTCGGTGGCGGCTCCGGTACGCGGCACATAGCTTTCCGGCAGCAAATTGCGGTTCAGGATGCGATCACCCCCCGGCAGAGCAAAAACTTCCAGCATATAGGTGTGGGTGGAGTAATCGGCA
>JAKEEQ010000366.1 GCA_022616515.1 Chloroflexota bacterium
CCTACCCTCGCTCGCTGTAGCATTCAGAAAAGAAAAACACGCCCCGCTACTTTTCAGCTTTTGGCCCGTGATTTTCCTTAACTTGATGCCTATGCCCCTCTCACCACGAGAGGGGCTTTTTATTAGCCGTAAAAGGATTACTCGTCGTCGAGTTTATCAATATCGAGTGTATCCACAAAATCCTTGAAGATGTCGAGACGTTCCTCATCGACTTCTTCCTCTTCTTCTTCAACTACCGGCTCACCCGAAATTGCCTCTACATCGTCTTCTGGTCGCACTGATGCCGCATCCATCACATCATCTGCTACGTAAATTGGCACTTCGGCGCGGACGGCCAGCGCAATCGCATCGCTGGATCGCGAGTCAATGTGGAACTCTTCACCATTGAGATCGAGTACAATTTCGGCGTAGAAGATGTCCTCCGGGCGGCGGAGTTCGGTCACGGCAACGTGTTTGATTTCTGCGCCCATTTCGGCAATGACGGATTTGAGCAGGTCGTGGGTCAACGGGCGGCGGGGCCGAACCGACTGAAGCTCGAAGGTGATCGCGTCGGCTTCAAAAGGTCCAATCCATATCGCTAGATAACGATCATCATCTTTTTGCCGCAAAATGACCACGCGACTCTGTGTCATCAAACTCATACGAATACAATCTATCTGGACTTCAACCATAGTACCTTATCCTCAAATGCGGATTTCCCACACGGTATTTGCTTGTGATATGTAGACATAATTGTAGCAAGTCCAATTGCGAAAATAAAGCGAGTTAATGTTATTCTATTGCGATATATATCTCTAGAAAGGTGATCTTGATGATTGTTCCGCCGCCACTGAGCAAGGTAAACCTCAAGGATTTTGACCCCAATGACAACGGCAACATGGAGCGCGATGCCGCTGAAGCAGCCGTAGATCAACTCCGTGATGAACTATCGGTGTTGCAGGAAAAACTGTATGCGTCCAATGAAAAATCACTTTTGCTTGTGTTTCAGGCGATGGATGCCGGTGGTAAAGATGGCACCATCAAGAAGGTCCTGAGTGGAATCAATCCACAGGGCGTGCATGTGACGAGTTTTAAAGCGCCCACAAGTGAAGAGCTGGCACACGATTTTCTATGGCGAATTCACGCGCACACTCCGGCGAAAGGGTACATCAGCGTGTTCAACCGCAACCATTATGAAGATGTGCTGGTTGTGCGGGTCGATAAACTGGCTCCGGAATTGGTGTGGCGTGAGCGTTATGACCATATCAACAATTTTGAAAAGTTCCTTTATGACAGCGGCACCCGTATTTTGAAGTTTTACCTGCATATTGACAAAGACGAACAAAAAGAACGGTTTCAGAAGCGGCTTGACGATCCCGAAAAACACTGGAAATTTGACATTGCAGATATGCGTAAACGGGAACAGTGGGACGAGTATATGAAAGCGTATGAGGATATGCTGAGCAAATGTAACACCGAATACGCTCCCTGGCATATCGTTCCAGCAAATCGCAAATGGTATCGGAATCTGGTGGTGATGCAAGCCATTGTCGAGACTATGCGGGATATGGACCTGCATTATCCCGAACCGCAGACGGGGCTGGATAAAGTCGTTATACCGGATTAAAGGCCCGGTGCTTGGCGTGCCGGGCCTGAAGCATTTTATTGAGGCTGAACGACAAATTGGCTGACAATTTCGGGGGTGCGGCTGACGATCTCTTCGGCGTTGGCTTCCAATTCCTCCTGATCGTAAGGCGTGATGCCATAGGTGGTGACGGTCAGGGCCTGTGTCTCGGCGTCAATATCAAATTCGGTCCAGCCGAAGAAGTTGGTGGCAAGATACTTGCCTTCGATCAACTCAACATCAAGATGAGGCGCATCTTGCAGCCCGACGAGGCTGTAACCAAACGGTTCAACCTGTGCATTGATGACTTCCGTTATGAAGTCGTCCTGTTCGGATGGGGTCATACCAAAGTAAGCCTCGACATCCGCTTCTTCCAACAACCCGATGCCTGCCGCCAGCCGAATCACGGTAGGACCAAATGGTTCATCAAAAGCAACCGAGCCGGTAATGACTTCAAAGGCACTGCTGGGATTATGCGTTCCGCTGAGTAAATCCCGTAGACCCAATTGGTAACTCAGATCGTTGACCACTGTGCCATGAAAATCGGCGGCGATAAACACCACATTGCTGATGCTGTTTGCTTCAATAAAATCCAGCAGCGCTGCCCGTTCACCGGCATAGCCTTCATAGCGGTCGAAGGCATTAAATGATCCAAAATTCTGGATTGGCTCGGGGATCATGATAAATTTCCACGTGATACCCTGTGCCTGAGCATCGAGCAAGTCGGCCTGTAGCTGCTCAAATTGCGGCGCTCCGAGCATTGTGCGCTCATCGTTTAATGAAGCGGTGAGGAAACCAGTCACTTCGGCACGGTCTGTCAGGTCCTGCACAGGGGGCAGGGGTTCACTGCGGAATGAGCGCGAATCCAGAATGAATATTGCGCCGTCGCTGCCAAAGGTGCGATAACGATATAATCTGGGTTTATTGGCGGTTAGCGGATCCCCTGTGTCCCCGTAGGACTCTTCTAGAATTGGGTTGTATTCGTTAAAAGCCTGCAAACCGTTCCGGTAGAGTTCGGTGTCATTCACAAATTCCCCATCAAATGAAGCAAAACGTTCATCATAGGAGGGCGGTGCGCCCCCGGCGAAGTCATTGGTCACCTCGTGGTCATCAATAACGGCATAAATTACCGTCGAGGAGCGGACTTCGGCAAAAGCATTCAGTCCATGTCGCTCGCTGTAAACCTCGTTATGTTTCAAATGGTAGTCTTCCAACGTCGTGGCCTGCGGCAGTGGGACATCCGGGGATGGAAAATCAGAATAAATCGTGTCGCCATGCAGCAGGAAAAAGTCCAGGTCGCGCCCAGCTACGTTGGTAACGGCAGGGTAGGGAGCCAGCTCACCGCGCCAGTCACCAGTGACACCAAAACGCAGACCCGTTGTTGTGCCCGGTTCAGCGGGTGTAGCAAATTCCCCAACAACACTGCTGCCCACCGCATCAGTCACGCGATAAAAGTAAGTCGTGTCTGCCATAAGGTCGGAAATGAGCACTTTGACGGGCACAAGGGGGTCTTCAACAGTAGCTTCGGTGGTGGCAACCACATCAGTGATGTTGGCATCGGTGGCGACTTCAAAGGTAACGGTGCCAGTTTCGGTACTGCGCGTCCACAGAACGACGCTGGTCTGGGTGGCATCTCCGGCGGCCACACCATTGGGCATTGTTTCCGGTAAATCCTGAGCACTGGCTCCAAACGATAGAACCAGAAAAACCAGTATAATCAAACCTGCAATTATTTTCCTATTCACGAGAAATTTCTCCTGTACGGTATGTGGTAACGCTCTGGCTGATGAGGTGAAAATGTACCCCACCCTAACCCTCCCCGCAAACGGGGAGGGAACCGGGGTCGCCATGCTGAATCTACTATTACTCGTAAGCGACTCGCCGCAGCAAAATGCTTTATTCAAGCCATGCCGATCATCTCCCCCGTTCGCGGTTGGCAGGAGGAAATCGTATAAGGTTGTTGGCGTTGGTAAAGCGGGCGCTCACAGCGGAGCGCCCCTACGATGCCGCTTGCCTAACGGGGAACTGGCATCTCAGCGAGTATCCCGTAGGGACAACCCGATGTGGTTGTCCGCCACTAACAACACCGCGATTCTATGGCGCTTCCAACAGCTTCTAATAACTGTCCTCCCCCTAACCGTTTGCGGGGGAGACACAGAGGGGGTTACCACTACTGTAAAGTTGCTGCGCGGACGAAGCTTTACCGCAATCAGGCTAATCATGGTCATCTAATGGAGATGTGCCATAATAGAACGGGGAAAATATGGAAATAAACGATGCCTCTAATTGAACTGACCAGCCAGGGATTCTACTGCGCCGCCGGGAATTTTTATATAGACCCCTGGCGTAAAGTGGACTACGCGGTCGTGACTCATGCCCATACCGACCATTACACTGCCAATTGTAAGCATTATCTGGTGTCTTCGGCGGGACGGCATGTATTTGAGTCGCGGTTGGGACCCAGAGCCGATATTCAAACGCTGCCTTACGGCGAAACGACGAGCATCAACGGCGTGAAAGTATCGCTGCATCCCGCCGGACATGTTCTTGGCTCGGCACAGGTGCGGGTTGAACATAAGGGCGAAGTGTGGGTTGTATCGGGTGATTATAAACTGCAAGCTGACAACACCTGCACCCCATTTGAACCTGTGAAATGCCACACCTTTATTACCGAAGCGACCTTTGCCCTGCCCATCTACAAATGGAGTCCCGCTGAAGAAATTTTTGCCAGTATCAACGCCTGGTGGCGGCAAAATCAAAAACACGGCAGGGCTACGATGCTGTATGGCTATTCGCTCGGCAAAGCCCAGCGGCTGTTGGCGCATGTCGATTCGTCAATTGGCCCGATCTATGTGCATAACTCGGTTGAAGGAATGAATGATGCTTACCGGAGGAGTGGCGTCAAACTCCCTGAAACGAAAACACTGGCCCAACTTCAGCGAAGTGAATGGTCACAGGCGCTGATTATCACGCCACCCAATGGCCTGACAACCATGTACGGTGACGTATCAACTGCGTTTGCCTCCGGCTGGATGCGTACACAGAGTATGCGCCGCCGCCGTTCAATGCAGAAGGGTTTTGTGCTTTCCGATCATGCCGACTGGGAAGGCACATTGCAGGCTATTGCAGCATCCGGTGCTGAGCGAATCGGTGTGACACATGGCTTCATTGATGTGCTGGTGCGCTGGCTGCGTGGGCAGGGCTATGAGGCAACAGGTTATGCAACACACTTCTCTGCCGCTTCAACGGGAGAGGGCGGGTAATGCACGATTTCAGCAACCTCTATAACATCCTGCTGGAAGCCAGTGACGCACGCGAAAAAATCGACGTCATCAAGGATTACCTGAGCGATGCAGCCCCCGCCGACGCAGCCTGGGCCATTTACCTGTTGAGCGGCAAACGACCACGCCGGGTGATGTCCGGCAAAAGGCTGGCCTCCATCGCAATGGAGACGACTGGAACGCCACTGTGGCTTTTTGAGGAGTGTTATAACGCTGTGGGCGACATGGTGGAAACCGCGACACTGCTGCTGCCGGAAGATACACCAGCCAGCGCTGTGCCTTTGCATGTCTGGATGGAGGATTGGTTGCTGGCTGAGATGGCTGAGAAGGAGCGCCAGCAGAGCATTGTGGAAGCGTGGCGCGAATTGAACACTATCCAGCGCTATATCTTCAACAAACTGCTCACCGGGGGATTTCGATCCGGCATCACAAAACGTACACTTGTGCGGGCCATCGCCGAATTTAGCAGCGTCGATACCACCCTCATCACCCACCGGCTGGAGGGCGAATGGTTGCCCACCCCGGCATTTTATGAAGCCTTGATTGCCAGCGAGCAGGTGGGCGAGGATGTTAGCCGCCCCTATCCCTTCGTGGAAATTCAGGTGATTGAGACGCGGGATGTTCAGGATGAATTCGGGGATGTCACGCAGTGGCAGGTCGAATGGACATGGGGCGGTATCAGGGTGCAGGTTGTGAAGCGTGAGGGACAGGTGTTTGTGTGGACGCATGGGGAGGTACTTGTTACCCGGCAATACCCGGAAATCCTCGGACTAGCGGCGACGCTTCCCGATAGTATTGTGTTGGAAGGCGACCTGCTGCCCTGGAAAGACGGTCAATTGATGCCGCTGGATAACCTTCAAAAGCGAGTAAATCGCAAGAATGTCAGCAAGAAATTAATGGCCGAGGTTCCGCTGGTGTTCGTGGCCTGCGATGTGTTGGAGGTAAATGGTGAGGATGTGCGGCACCAGCCGCTGGCATGGCGGCGCGAACAACTCATCAAGTTGGTCCAGACCGCCGATAGCAACGGGTTTCACCTATCGGAAACGATTGAAATCAGCCATTGGGACGATGTCCATGCCGCCCGTATTACCTGCCGGGAGCGGCTGGCGGAAGGATTGGTTATCAAACATAAAGCATCTGCCTATTCATCAGACCACTGGTGGAAATGGAAAGCTGAACCTTATAAGATTAATGGTGTTTTGATGTCGGCACAGCGCGGCGAGGGCGATCAGGCCAACCTTTACCGGGAGTACACGTTTGGCGTGTGGGACGATAATTCACTTGTACCCATTGCGAAAACCGATACTGGACTGTCCGACAGTGACATTCGCGAGATTGACCGCTTCGTGCGGCAAAAAACAATGGAACGTTTTGGCCCGGTGCGCACGGTAGCGCCCGCCCTCGTGTTCGAGATAGGCTTTGATGGGTTGCGGCGCTCAAAACGGCATAAATCTGGCATCGCTGTTGAGTCACCGCGTGTTACAGGTTGGCGGCTGGACTTAAGGCCCGCCGATGCCGACACACTTGATACTGTACGGGCGCTGTTGCCCGACAAACACAATCAGGAGATTCTATGAAAATCGCTACATTGACGATGAATCCAGCTATCGATAAAAGCGCATCCGCTGAACTGGTGGCCCCGGAAATAAAATTACACTGCTTCGATGTGCAGCGTGACCCCGGTGGCGGTGGGATTAACGTGTCACGCGCCATCCACCGGATGCAGGGCGACTCGATAGCCATCTTCCCGGCGGGCGGCATCACCGGGGATTTACTCAAAGATTTAATGGACGCCGAAGGGGTGAAGTTTCATGCCGTTCCAATTCAAAGTTTGACCCGCGAAAATCTGACCGTATATGACGAGTTAACCGAGCTACAGTATCGCTTTGGGATGCCGGGCGCGGTGATGACTGAAGATGAGAGCCAATCATGTTTGGATGCGCTGGCGACGCTCGATCCGAAACCGGAATATCTGGTGATGAGTGGCAGTTTACCGGATGGGGTACCGGATGATTTCACACAGAAGGTTGCCAGATTGGCAGCCGATATGGGCGCAAAGCTGATTGTTGACACATCTGGTGACCCGCTCAAGCAAGCACTCGACGTTGGCGCGTACCTCATCAAGCCCAACATCCGGGAACTGCGTTTGTTGGTTGATGCCAAATTGAAGACAGAGGCCGAGCAGGAGGAAGCGGCTCGCGTGCTGGTTGCTTCCAGTAAAGTACAGGTTGTTATCGTCTCGTTGGGAGCGGCGGGGGCACTGCTGGTTACGAATGATCTTACCGAGCGGCTGCGTGCGCCCCTTGTGCCAATCAAGAGTAAGGTCGGTGCGGGTGATAGCATGGTGGGTGGCATCGTGCACAAATTAGCCAGCGGGGCAACCATCCTTGAAGCCGCCCAATACGGTATTGCAGCAGGCGCGGCAGCGGTCATGACGGCGGGTACTCAACTTTGCAAATTTGAGGATGTCGAACGACTGTATGGGGAAATTAAGCGCTGAAACATAACGCTTTGAAGTATCAAAATCGAAAACCGTGTTAATGGGAGAGCCACAATGGGTTCTCCTTTTAGATTTAATGAACAAATCTCTAGGAACCCCTTGACAAGAATATTTCAGGTCATATAAACTAATATTTAGATAAGTCTAAATTAGTTCGGGAGATTCATTTATGAAATCTGTTAGTCGAAGAAATTTTCTCTTCGGGTCGGCCTCGGCAGGGCTAATAGCTCTCGGCTCCAGGATTCTTGGTTCCGATGGCGGTACAACCGGGCCAGCTCAGGGAGGTGACGATTATGGATCACACGGCATTCATTCTGGGGACCTGTTCGGGGCGATGGGTGAGGTTGACCATGAGCGAAATGGCTTCCATCCGCGCGACATTTTGACCGATTTTAATTACGGCGACAATGTTTATGAGGACAACGGTCAAACGGTTCGCGAGTACAACTTCGTAGCGATTGATAAAGAGATCGAAATTGCACCCGGCATATTCTTTCCGGCATGGACCTACAACGGAAGAATCCCCGGTCCTACTATCCGCTGCACCGAAGGGGATCGTATTCGGATTAACTTCGTCAACGCCGGTGTCCATCCCCATACTATCCACTTTCACGGGATACACTCTGCGGCGATGGACGGCGTACCAGCCATGCCGGGTATGCCATTTGATATGGTGGGTCCGGGTATGATACAGTCCGGCGACTCCTTTACCTATGAATTTGACGCGAGGCCGTTTGGCTGTCACCTGTATCACTGCCACTCTATCCCTTTGAAACGGCATATCCACAAAGGATTATATGGCGCGTTCATCGTTGATCCGCCTGAGGAACGTCCACCTGCCAAAGAACTGATGATGATGATGAATGCTTTTGACACCAACTTCGACGGCGACAACGAGGTCTATGCGGTCAACAGTATTGCCTTTGCATATGTCAATGACCCTATCCAGATTGGGGTGGACGAACTCGTCAGACTTTACCTGATTAATATTACGGAATTTGATCCTATCAATTCAATCCATATTCATGCCGAATTCTTTGATTACTACGATCACGGCACGACATTGGAGCCAACCCTGCGGACGGTTGACACCATCATGCAAACGCAGGCACAGCGCGGCATTCTGGAGTTTAGTTACGGCATTCCGGGCATGTATATGTTCCACGCCCACCAGAGCGAATTCGCCGAACTGGGCTGGATGGGTATGTTTCATGTGATGGGCGAGGGGGACTCTCATGACAGTTAGTACAGAGACTAGAAAACTGCCCACATGGGTGGCGGGTATACTGCCCGTTATTTTGCTGATCGTTCTTGTCTTGCTTTTCTTGAACACCGATCCATTATCGGTATTTACGGACTCCGCACCGCCGGTTGAGGAATTGACGCTGCAACGCATGATACTTGATGATGAAGGGTTTGAACTTCATATCATCAACAGCGGCCCGGACCCGGTGACGATTGCGCAGGTGCTGGTCGATGACGCCTACTGGCGGTTTGATATTGAAGACACTGAACTGGAACGGCTGGAAAGTGGTGTTTTGCGAGTACCCTATCCCTGGGTTGAGGGCGAAGCTCATGAGATTGTCGTCATCACCAATAGCGGGGCCACCTTCCCTTTTGAAGTTGAAGTCGCAGTGGCTACGCCCGAAACAGATGCCACACAATTTCGCAACTATGCCTTGCTCGGCTTCTTTATCGGCATTGTTCCGGTGGTGCTGGGCTTAATGTGGTATCCATTTTTACGGACCATTGACCGCCGCTGGTTGAATTTCGCGCTGGCATTGACGGTCGGGCTGCTGGTGTTTCTGGCAGTCGATACAATCCTTGAAGCCCTTGAAATTGCCGCCGAAGTTCCGGGAACCTTTCAGGGTGAACCACTGGTGTTCCTGCTCACGATTGTAACCCTGCTGGCGATTCTGGCAGTGGGTGATGCGTTTAATGCTGGCGATTCTCGGCTGTTTCTGGCCTACATGATTGCGCTGGGTATTGGCCTGCATAATCTGGGTGAAGGGCTGGCGGTTGGAGCGGCATTTGCTCTGGGGCAGATTTCACTCGGTTCATTTCTGGTGGTCGGATTTACCCTGCATAACATCACCGAAGGCATCGGAATCGCCGCCCCGGTGGCATCGCAGCGTCCGCGCCTGTATCACTTCGTTTTGCTGGCACTGCTGGCCGGTGGTCCCGCGATTCTGGGGACATGGATTGGTGGCTTTGCGTTTAACCCGCTGTGGGCAGTGGTTTTTCTGAGCATCGGTGCGGGAGCCATTCTACAGGTCGTGTACGAAGTGTCACGCCTTATCCTGCGCGATTCACAGCGGCGCGACGTTGAACCCGTTTCTGTGCTGAATCTTTCCGGCTTCGTGCTGGGCATTGCCATCATGTACTTTACCGCGTTTCTAGTTGCATAGGAGTTTCCGTGCGCACACTGTCACTACTTTTGATGCTTTTAGTCCTTGTTCTGGTCGCCTGTGGCAATCAGGCAGATGCTGGCAACGCTTCCATTCCTGACCCCGCCGACATCGGTAATCCAGACACAGGTCGTCAAATTTTCAGCGAATGGCATGGGGAAGCACCGGCCTGCTCAACTTGTCACACCATTGACGGCACAGCATCGGTTGGTCCCTCGCTGAAAGGAATCACATCACGTGCTGGAAGGCAGGTAGACGGCATGGATGCGGTAGCGTATTTGCATGAGTCTATCGTTGATCCAAATGCCTTTGTCGCCGACGGCAAGGCCCAGAGTGTGATGTATAAGCACTTTGGGGAAGTGCTCACCGAGGAGCAAATCCGGGATTTGATTGCCTATCTGCTCATGCTGGAGTGACAACAAAAAGGCGGGTTTTGAATGCCCGCCTTCTCCTGTTAACCCAACTTCGTTTCTTTTTCCGTCAGCATGGCACGTGCATTTTCAATGTAACTCAGGGATTGGTGGCGGAAATAGGTGTTATAGAGTTCGGCGTAGTGCCCACCCTGTTCCATTAACGACACGTGATTACCCTGTTCGATAATGTCGCCTTCTTTGAGGACGATAATGCGGTCCGCGCTGCGCACTGTACTCAAGCGATGGGCAATCAAAATAGAGGTCGATTGTTTCAGAATCAACTCAAGGGCTTCTTGAATTTGCGCCTCGGTAAACTGGTCAATGCTGGCGGTAGCCTCATCGAGGATGAAGATGGCAGGCTTTTGGACAAGCACCCGCAGCAAACTAATAAGTTGGCGCTGTCCAATACTCAGCCGAGAACCGCGCTCCCCAACATCACTTTGCAGGCCGTGCGGCACGGTTTCCAGCCATTCGCCCTCACCGATGGCATAGGCAATCGCTTCAATTTCGGCATCGGTCGCTTCCTGACGGGCATAACGGATGTTGTCGGCAATAGTGCCGCTGAACAAATAGGGCGACTGAGGCACAAATCCGATTTGCTTGCGCAGTGATTGAATATCAAAAGAGCGGATGTCCTTGCCATCAATGCATATTTTACCGCCCTGAAATTCGTAGAACCGCATCATCAGTTTGGCGATTGAGCTTTTGCCCGCGCCGGTATGCCCGACAAAGGCCACATTTTCCCCGGCGGGGATGTCGAGACTAAAGTTCTTCAAAACAGGCTCATCCGGTTTGTAAAAGAAGTCGACATGATTGAATTGAATACGACCTGATAAACGTGGGGCAGGCTGGTCATCGGTTTGCGTGACCGTGTTGTCGGCATCAATCAACGCGAAGACACGCTCAATATCGGCAATAGCCTGTTGAAATTGGTTCCAGAGGGTTGAAATGTTGATAACCGGAAACCAGAAGCGGTCAACCGATTGAAAATAAAGATACCACACGCTGATCGCGATAATCCCTTCGGTGACCGAAATCGCACCGGCATACACAATCGCGCCAAACGCAAACCCGGCGAGCGCGTTAAGAATCGGGAAGATGGAAACCATCACCAGTCCACGCTTCAAATTTGCCCGGTAGGATAGTTGATTGACGCGGGTAAACTCCTTGTAGATCATCGACTCCTGGCGGAAATTCTTGGCAACACTGATGCCCGTGACGCTCTCCTGAATGTTGTCGTTGACTTCGGCCATGGCGCGAGAACCCTGCCGGGTCACTTCACGGGCAATTTTGCGGAATTTGAGGGTTATAAAGACGAGCGGTATGAGAAAGATCATCGTTACGACCGTCAGGGCAACATTCAGGTAGATAAGTACAACTACCAGAATAAGCATCTGCACAACCTGACTCACCACATCCGAACTGAAGAGCAATATCTGTCCGAATTCCTCGGTGTCGCTGGTGATGCGGCTGATAACTTTACCCGTTTTGTTTTCATCATAGAACGCCATATCACGGTTCATAGCCGCCTCAAAGCCGTCTTTGCGCAACTGGCGCACCATGTCCCCAATGACGCGGCTTGTGGCGCGACGTCGTAGTAGATTGGCTGAGTACTGCCCAACAACGGCCATCACCAGCAGCCCAATAATCAGCGCTATGCGATTGGCGTCACTACCAGATTCCAGTTGATCGATACCCCACGATATAATGATGGGCGCGACCGCCAGCGAAACCGAAACCACCAATCCCATGACGGTCAGCAAAATCAAGCGGCGAACATGTGGTTGAAAATAAGTGGTCAGGCGGTTTAGTAGATAGGTGTCGCTGTACTGGCGGTCATATTTGTCTTTGTCTAATCCAGCGAAGATGCCCATGATAATCAGTCCTCAAATCGTGCGAAAATCTTGCGGTAAGCGTCGGAATGCTTTAACAAATCGTCATGAGTTCCCTGTGCGATGATACGCCCCTTCTTGATGAGGAGAATCTTGTCGGCCCAACGCACCTGTGAGAGTCGATGTGTAATCAGGATAGTAGTGCGGCCCTCGGCAACTTCCCAGATTGCTTTCTGAATCTGGTCCTCGGTGGCGCTGTCGATGGCACTCGTGCTGTCATCCAGAATCAAAATCTCTGGATCAGACAAAAAAGCGCGGGCAATGGCGATGCGCTGGCGCTGCCCACCGCTGAGTGTCACGCCGCGCTGTCCAATTACGGTATCATAGCCCTCGGAAAAGGACAGGATGAAATTGTGGGCCTGAGCACGCCGGGCGGCAAGTTCAATCTCCTCCTGAGATGCATCAGAACGCCCGAAAGCGATGTTTTCGGCGATGGTGCGGCTGAAGAGGAAGATTTCCTGCTCGATGATGCTAATCTGCGAACGCAGCGATTGAAGCTGCCAATCCCTGACATTTATTCCATCAACCAGCACTTTGCCGCTGTCGGTGTCGTAGGTGCGATTGATGAGTTTGGTAAGGGTTGTTTTGCCAGACCCTGTTTGCCCGACGATGGCGACCGTCTGACCACCTTCGATTTCAAAACTTACGTTAAACAGCACCTGCTGTCTATCAACATAACTGAAATCGACATTTTCAAAACGAATATTGCCCATGATCGTGCCGGAGTGGCCCATTGTATTCTGGTCCAGATCCGTCTCGGTGTTGATGATACCCAGAATGCGCTCCGCTCCCGCCAGCCCGGATGCGACACGCGAAAATGAGAAAATCGACGTAAACACCGGGAAGCCATACAGCGCGATCTGACCCATAAAGGCGACAATATCCCCGATGGCAATCTCGCCTGCGTCGTACAAATAGATGGAGTGTAAGAACCCCCCTGCCAGGGTCAGTCCCAGCAGCAGAATGGCTAAATAGCGGGCCTCGATGTCACCCTGTCTCACAAACCAGTTGCGCACAGTATCGACCAGCGAGTTAAATTGACTGACCTCGTAGTCTTCAGTAGCTGACCCTTTAACAACCTCGATACCCTCCAGCGTTTCCGCTAAACGGGCATTCATATCGCCAAAACTCTTGCGTACTTCCTGAGCCACCACATGCAGTGCCAGAATATAGCGGTACTGCACCACAATATAGGCAAGCGTAAACAGCAGCGGCGTCAGCGCGAGTGCCGGGTGAATGGTTGGCGCAACCAGCAAGGGCAATAAGACGAACATGCCCGATCCAATAATCAGGTTGAAGCCAGGATTCATCATGAAATTCACTTCGCGAACATCGTTGGTAACACGGGCCATGATTTCGCCGACAGGTTGAAAATCGTGAAAGGTCATACTCTTGCCAAGCAGACTCACATACAACTCGTCCCGAATATCGCGTTCAATGCGCTGCGCAAATATTTCGGAGGAGGCATTGCGCATATACTGGACCCCGCTGCGAAAAATCTGTGTGCCGACAATGGCAAGCGCTATATACCCTGCAAACGCTACGCCATCACCATCCTGAACCCGATCAATCGCCCGTCCGGCAAAAATCGGCACTACAGAGGCCATTGCGGCATTCCCAAACGAGCCGATAATCATTACAAAGGCGAACAGAGGTTGGCAGCGGATGTGGGACCAGATGTATTTGCGCGGGGAGGAGAAATTGGTGTTGGGAAATTCCTTAGCAACAAATTCAGCAGACATACCCGTCCTTACCAGTACAACCTATACGGTTTATCATTAATCAGTATAAAACTGCACTGGCTGTTAGCCAATGCAGAACGAAAAGTGATCAATTTATTTCTGGCAAAAACGAAAAGAATAGTTGCTATATAAGTTTATAATCAAGAAGAATCCCGAATAGCACCCTGTGTAAACCGCAACAGGGTGCTCCTTATTGTACCAGTAAGTAGCCGGAATGGTTCAAATTCTAACGGAATGCTATTCGGCGGCTTCAGCAAAAATTGGCATGAAGGGTATGAAGGGTTGTGGGTGCGGCACAAAAACCTGCACCGCATCCGGTGAACAGGTCACGGTGAACTCATTGGTTATGTTCAATATCGGGTCGCCATCCAGACCGACGGGCTGCGGAATATCGGACTCGACATGAATCTCATGCCCCTGCCAGTGATGGAAGGTATCTTCGAAGTTGGATAGTTGAATAACGCCGGACGCCAGCGACAGCATCTGTCGAATCCCCAGATCCACGACAAACACATCCAGCAAACCATCATCGAATTTAACGCTGGGTCCCATTGTCATAATGACCCCATATTTGTTGACGTTGGTAACAATGCAGCCAAAGCCCATTGCCTCATGCTGAACACCATCCACCGTAATGCGGAAAGCGGTGCGGCGTAGATTGGGTAAGCCTTGCATGACCTTTATGAAGTAGGCCAGTAAGCCCCAGCGATCTTTCAATTTGCGGTCGGCGGCGAACATCGTGAAGGTTGTCACGGCATTGGCAAGGAAAAACTGCTGGGCAACCTGCCCGGCATCAACACTGGTAATGGTTCCATCCGCACTGGCGATTTGCTCCAGCGCGGGACGCAAACGCATGGGTACACCAAGCTCCTGTGCGA
>JAKEEQ010000367.1 GCA_022616515.1 Chloroflexota bacterium
CGGCATTGTATACGGCCCGTGCCCAATTGAATCCATTGGTGATTGTCGGCGATATGCTGGGGGGTCAGGTTGCCATCACCTATGAAATTGAAAACTATCCGGGATTCCCGGAAGCCTTAACCGGTCCTGAACTGGTTGAACGTATGCGTGAACAGGCCGAAAAATTCGGCGCACGCTATGAATATAGCTCAATCACTGAGGCGGATTTCAGTCAACGGCCCTTCTACTTGAAGGATAACGCGGGAAATGAATATCTGGCTGACAGTGTTATTGTTACCTCCGGGGCTTCACCCCGCAAACTGGACATTCCGGGTGAACAGGAATATACCGGGCGCGGCGTGAGTTACTGTGGAACCTGTGACGGGTTCTTCTTCCGTGGTAAAGATATTGTGGTCGTTGGCGGTGGCGACAGCGCCCTTGAAGAAGGCATCTTCCTGACACGTTTCGCGAACAAGGTGGACATTATTCACCGTCGTAACGAACTGCGTGCCGGGGCGACTCTGCAACAACGTGCTTTCAACAACCCCAAGATCAAGTTCATCTGGGATACCGTGGTGGAAGAGATCAAAGGCAACGATACCGTCAACAAAGTTGTGCTGCACAATCATAAGACAGGCGAGACCAGTGAATACCCCGCCGAAGGTATCTTCATCTTCATCGGCCACAATCCTAACAACAGCATTTATGCCGGGCAGTTGGAGATGGACGACGAGGGCTATATCATCACCGACAAGCACATGATGACGAATATCCCCGGTGTCTTCGCAGCGGGTGAAATTCAGGACCCGATCTATCGTCAGGTCGGCACGTCCGTCGGTCAGGGAACAGCCGCCGCTATGATGGCCGAACGGTGGTTATCTGAAAATGCGGAAACCGTGGAAGCCGACGTTGCGGAGGCTTAGCCGAAAAACATGAACCGAAAACGCCGGACACTGGTATAATTCTTGTCCGGCGTTTTTGATTCTTATTCCTCCTAACCTCGGACTAACGTCATGGAAGTGAAAATCGTTGCTTTTAGAGGGACTGGCTTTCGTAACTCTGAATATAAATCTGAACCCGGATTAGTTAGATCAGGTCATGTCGGGATAATCTTTGAGGAGGATGTTCACACTATTTATGGGTTTCATCCGACCTCACAAGCTGAAGAAGACGCCGGAGGAATTGAAGAATTAATTACTCTATTGAAGAGTCACTATCGCCAGCCCGGTACGGTGCAGGTCGATAGCGGAATATTTTTACGTGCCTATGAACTCGCTGAGCAAGGGAAGTTAGATAGGCAAACTGAGGTTCTAGCGTTGACTTATGAGTTGCCTGATGATCTCTATAGAAGTGCCCGTGAGAAAATCCTAACATGGCACAAGTCACAGACACAATTCTGGTATAATTTCCCTAAGCGATACGGAGATTTTGACCCCGGTGAATTTAACTGTGCTGTGTTTCCAAAACAAACTGGAATACCTATTCCGTTGGACGACGGAAACGTGAAGAAATACATATCAGCCATGAGAGAGCAAGGAGCCACAAAATGGGATCCCACAAAGTAGTCACGAGGCAGGTGGAGCGATTTGGCTTCGACGACAATCCGGTTTTCGATAAGCTGATGAATGAGCTGGCTTATCTGGCTGGGTACTGGCGTGAGACAAAGGAAGACACTCTGGTTGAAAGGTATCAAACCATTCTGCGGGCACTCGTATTTATCGGATATGCCGAGGAACTGCCGCTCGAACTGGAACTTCCAGACGCTCTGATGCCTGCTGAATATCTCGAACTGTTCGAGACGTAGTTTTTCTCACACATGATGCACTGTTTTCGCCTGTCTGAAAGCGAATTCACTATATGTCCTCCAACCAATTGAATAAAAGTCAACAAGTATATTTCGACACGGTTATCCAGCAGATAAAGGCTTCGCAGATGGTATCGGCGCTGCCTGATCTTGTAGATTGCGTCATGGAACAGGCAACCGCCCAAACCGACGATTATGACGACCAGGCATGGGCCTTTTTATCGTTATTGAGCAATGCTTCAGAGAAATCAAAAACTGACATTGAATCCCATCTACTGAATCATGTTCTACCCCATCTGCCTGAAGATAATCACGCCGGTATATATCTTCAGCTTGGCGGGGATGAGAACCTCGCAAAAGCAGCATCACTGGTCGAGAAGATAACCGACCCTTATCAAAAAGCCGGAACCCTCGTGCAACTGGATAGGATTGAAGATGCTTATCGCGCTGCAAGAGGTATTGATAGTCCGTGGCAAAAATCTCTGATTTTGAGAGCGCTGCTTTCAAAGAAAGATGTCTTTCAAGAATTTCTGAATACTGCTGAACAGATAGAGGAAGACTTTTGGAAAGCCAACACTCTGGGCTATGCGGTTGGGAATTTGCCGGAAGAAGACCGTCCGCGAATTCTTGACCGGGTGCTGTCCCTCATTCCGAATATTAAATCTCCACGACCTCGTATCCAGGCCATGATGTCCCTTTACAAAGTGCTTCCCGAAGACCAACAGCAAAAATTCCAGCAGGAAATCATGGCAATGATGCGGCAGTTGATCAACGAGTATTCAATTCATGGTCTCATGCAGTATGTTGGCCGTGCCTTTGAAGGCGAAGGACGCGCTGAGTTGATCGCGATGGCAGAAAACCTTAACGATCCCCTCTATCGCGCCCGGTCAATGTTTATATTTCTACCGGACACCGATGCAAACAACATCAAACGCGACATCGTGACGTATCTGAACAGCCTGTCCAATCGAACGCGCGGACAGGTCATCTCCCTCTTTGCCCGGCGCGAGATTCTCTCACCAGAGTTATGGGGACAGGAGATCGTTGATCAAACGATTCACGTGGTTATCGAGCAGTGTCGTAATTGACAAGTCAGGCACCCTCCACTACATTGATGGCTATGGACCCAAATACCCAACGTGAACAACGCAGGCGTGAACGCCGCCAACAAATATCCAGTCTGCAAATTGTCTTTGTCTCCATTCTGGCAATCGGAATGCTGCTGGCAATTAACTTCAGTGCGCGTATCCGCCGGGGTCAGCAAATCGAAGAGTTACGCGAGCAAATTCAGGCAACGATTGATGTTGAAATGGAAATCAACGAAGACCTGCGCCGCGAACTCGATTATGTTTCCAGCGATGACTACGTTGAGCAGTGGGCGCATCGTGAGGGGAAAATGGTGCGACTTGGTGAAAAACTGGTCATCCCCGTTCCGGGAGAACGTATCGCTACGCCAACTCCCGACCGTCCGCCGGTCATCATTGAGGAATCCACGTCAACACAATCACAAGAAGAGGAAAATTGGAGATTGTGGTGGCAGTTGTTCTTTGATGGCGATCCGCCCGAATGGCTGGATTAATCTTCTGTGAGCTTATAGCCAACGCCCCACACCGTCTCAATAACGGCAGTACTGCCCTCCAACTTGTGCCGTAAATGAGCTACATGCACGTCAACCGTGCGTGTTTGCCCGTAAAAATCAAATCCCCACACCATATCCAGCAGTTGTTCGCGGCTCAGCACAATATCTTTGTTGTCCATCAGGTTCATGAGCAGGTCAAATTCTTTGGTGCGCAGTTCAATCACCCGGTTGTCTATCTTGACCGTCCTACTGCCAGCATCGAGCATGAGATTGCCAATGGTAAAGGCATGCTGCCCGTGAGACAACGAGCGAGGCGGCTCCATCCGTCGTAAAATCGCCTTAACCCTCGCAACCAATTCACGGGGATTAAACGGCTTCGTCATGTAGTCATCGGCACCCAATTCCAGCCCCACGATTTTGTCGATGTCGTCGTCCCGTGCCGTGAGCATTAAAATGGGCACATCAGACCGCTGTCGCAGCCGCTTACAGACTTCCCAGCCATCCAATTCAGGCAGCATTAAGTCCAGCACAATTAGACTGGGGGCCTCTTTTTCCGCCAGATCAAGTGCGGTCAGGCCATCGTTGGCGCTGATGGTCCGGTAGCCCTCTTTTTCGAGATACATGGCGGCAAGCTGGATAATATTGGCCTCGTCATCTACTAGCAGAATCAAATCGTCTGGCATATAGTTAGTTCCTCCATCACCAACTGTAACTTGATTTTGAGTGACTATCAATCTTTTCCATCCAGCCGGGTGTACGCATCGGACCTGGATTTGGTTCCCTTTTCTGCGGCGGACACAGCACTGCTGTGTCCCTACGCGACTCGCGGGTTTTCGTAGGGACGCCCAACGGGGCGTCCGTTAGGCACGAATTGTCATGCCTGACAATTTGTTCATAGTCCCATCCAGCTCACCGAGGGCGACTCATGCTACCACTGGTTTCCAATGCTGCCGTGCATTAAGATGTTTGAACCTTATCGGACCGACCCTTGTAAACTGGATGATTGTAGTCAGGAGAGAAAGATTCATGACCATTGCAACCCCTCAGAAAACTGGTGCTGAAGAAGTCACATGGGATTTGACGGATCTTTATCAAAGCCTGAATGCACCTGAACTCGAAACAGACATTGCCGATGTTACCTCCCTTGCCGACGTCTTCTCGAAAAAATATCACGGAAAGGTTGCTGCATTAACTGCTGAAGAACTGCTGGAAGCCATTGAAGACTATGAAGTTATTCTAGAGATCACTGATAAGTTTTCTATCTACGCCAGCCTTCTATGGGCCACCGATACCCTTGATGACGAGCGAGGCCGTTTTCTGTCGAACATGCAGCGGGCCAGCAATGACATTCATCAAAAACTTCTGTTCTTTGAACTTGAATGGAAGCAGGCATCGGATGATGTCGCGGCTGTGGCAGATCATCCACTATTGGAACCATACCACCACTATCTGAACGTTTCACGCATTTCAGCCCCATTTACCCTATCCGAGGCCGAGGAAAAAGTCATTTCGGAACTTTCTATCAGCGGCATTCGGGGCTGGGTGCGTTATTTTGGAGAGGCTCAGAGCAATGCTCGTTATGAACTGGATGGAGAACTTCTAACACAGTCACAGGTGCTGGCGCACCAGTATTCAGCAGATCGTGATTTGCGCCGCCGGGCGGCTGAAGCGATGTCCGAGGGTCTAGAAAAACATCTGCACACAACGACCTTCGTCTTCAACATGGTCGGTACTTACCAGCGCAGTATCGACAAGATGCGGGGCTATGATCACTGGCTGCAATCCCGCAATCTTCAGAATCAGGTTGATGATGAAACAGTCGAGGCGTTAATTGATGCGGTAACGGGACGCTACGACATTGTTGCGCGATACTACTACCTTACACGCCAGTTACTCGGCTATGACAAGCTGTATCATTATGACCGTTATGCTCCCATCCTCGAAGAGACCACCGACATTGAGTGGTTGGATGCGCAGGCTATGATTTTGACTGCGTACGCAGCATTCGATCAACAAATGGCTGATATTGCAGGTGAGTTCTTTGAAAAGAATTGGATTGATGCTGCGTTAGCGCCCAACAAGCGCGGCGGAGCGTTTAGCCATCCAGCGGTGCCATCCGCCCATCCTTATATTCTGATGAATTACACAGGCGATCAGCGCAGTGTGATGATCCTTGCCCATGAGCTTGGTCACGGTGTGCATCAATCTCTGGCCCGAGGACAGGGGTTGTTGAATGCGAACACGCCGCTCACAACATCGGAAATGGCCTCTACCTTTGGTGAAATGCTCGTCTTTGAAGATTTTCTGGACACTCTTGACGACCCGAAGGCCCGTCTCGCCCTGCGGATTGACAAACTCGGCGATACGTTTGCTACCGTGTTTCGTCAGATTACCCTGAATCGATTTGAAGACGCTTTCCACACGGGTATTCGTGCACAGGGTAAGTTGTCCACCGATGAACTCAGTGACATCTGGCAGACAACACAACAAGCCATGTTCCAGGATAGTTTGATTATTGATGAAGGTTATCGACTGTGGTGGAGCTACATCCCCCATTTCCTGCAATCGCCGGGTTATGTTTATGCGTACGCCTTCGGTGAACTGCTGGTATGGACGCTGTATGCCGTTTACAAGCGCGAGGGCGGCGACTTTGCGAAGCTCTATCTAGATGCACTGGCTGCCGGTGGCTCCATGTACCCGCATGATTTACTTGCGCCGCTGGGTGTTGACCTGCAAGACCCCAATTTCTGGAAGCAGGGTCTCGATCTGATTGAGGAAATGGTGGCTGAAGCGGAACAGGAAGCCCAAAATCTGTAAGAAAACTGGCTCCTTATGCAAATTGAAAAAATAACCGGGTAACGGTCGATGAATCCAGTGCGTTGGCTGGCGGACGCCATGTATGGCGTCCCTACGGGAGTCGTGAGTGATCGTAGGGACAGCATATATGCTGTCCGTTGCCGCAAATGCCGGGCCAATTGGAATGTTACCCGATTATTTCGGAAAACTGCATCAGTGGGCTTTTTGATAAACAGATAACAAAAAAGCGGCCATAAATAGCCGCTCTGCTTACTTGATAGGTAGACCTTCGATTTGCTCGGCAAGATCGAAGTCCATAGCCGTCAACCCACCTGCTGAATGTGTTGACAGGGTGAGTGTGACATTGCGATATTGGATCAGGATGTCTGGATGGTGATCTGCCGCTTCGGCAAGATGCCCGACGGTGCTGGCAAATATCAAGGCAGCCGGAAAACTTTCCAGCTTAAACGACTTACTGATTGTGTTGTCCTCGCGTTCCCAACCATCTAATTTATCCAGTCGTGCGACAATGGCGTCGTCGGATAAACGTTCTCTCATAAAAATCAGCGCGGAAACCCTGTTGCTGGCGACGGGGCGGGGCGCGTTTTCCTTTCTATTACTTGTGCGTTCAAAGGTGGAGCGGATTTGCGTTACCGCTGGCTCCGCTCCGGGCCATCTCCCCCTGCGGGGGTAATGTCCTCCTCGCCCATGTTATCCAGTGGTTTTGTATCCACACAACACCGACTTAGACCCTCAGCCTGTTTAATTGTGTGGCGCAGCGGTGCAGGCTGGAGCGTCACCCACACATGCCTATGTATTCACCAGTAACGTAGCCATTGCCCTTCGGCGTGGCTGGGGCTGGTCAACATGCGCATCAGCTTTCACTCATGCTCCGCAACTTGCTGCGGGGTCGTTGACTGTCTGGACTCCTAAGAGCTTCTTGATGATAACGTCGTTTGAACAGCGGCAGCCTGTCGGCACAAAAATTCACCACCAGCCGCCAACCACTCATTAAGACGCTCACTGGCTGGTGCACCTGAGATGGCATCGTAATAAATGCCAGTGCCCCAATAATGATAACGGCGCGTTTCATTAGGCCAACGTGCATAGCCCCAATCAATCATACCATGACCACCATTATACCCCGCCAGCGCGAGACCGACATGTCCGTTTGATTTTTGGAGGCCACCCGACAGATAATTCAGACCGCGTTTAGCGTTGTTATTGATGTCCAGCATCGCTTCGCCTTCAGCAAAATGGAAAGGCATCACCTGGAATAAGCCCTGTGCCCCCGCGCTGCTGCCAGCATGTGGATCACCACAACTCTCAATCTGCATCACGGTTGCAATCAGATTCGGGTCAAGATTGTATTCCTGTGCCCACCGCGAAATATCTTCTGCCCAGTATTGAACCTCGGCGGTAAATATAGGCGAAATAGGCGAGATAGTGGTGTTCGCTACCACCTCAAGTTGAGGTGGGGGTTCACCGAAAAACAGCTCACGTGCGCCAAGTGTGCCAGCAAAGCCTGCAATGATAAATATCACCAGCAGGGCAATGGTCAGACATGATGATCGGGAACTTGTCCCCGGTGCAAATTCCAACGGATCATAGTCAACTTCGCGCACGCCGACCAGCGTTGGTTCTTCTTGCCAGTCTTTCATGATTTGTTACGTACTCTACTCCTTCACTACCTGTACATTATCTCCTAAAAGGAGATGTGCGAGTTCCCCAAATTTTGGGGCTTTCGTCCATTATGCACATAGAAATAGCCTGCGCGGGCAGGCTATCATATTTGTCTTATATTATACAGGATTCAGATTAGAAACAGACTAGAAATTGCGTTGGCGCTGCAAATGTGCCATGAACTCGTTGCGGGTTTTTTCATTCTCACGAAACATGCCAACCATTGCACTGGTGGTCATCCACGAGTTCGCCTTTTTGACGCCGCGCATCATCGAGCACATGTGCAGTCCTTCAACCACAACACCTACGCCCTCTGGCTCAATGGCTTCCATCAGGAATTCAGCAATTTGCTGGGTCATACGTTCCTGCACTTGCAAGCGTCGTGCAAACATATCGACGATACGCGGGATTTTTGAAAGCCCGATGACTTTTTTCTTAGGGATATAGGCCACGTTCGCCCGTCCATAGAACGGCAGCATGTGATGTTCACACAGACTGAAGAAATCAATGTCCTGTACAATCACCATTTCCTGGTAATCGACATCGAACAACGCGCCGTTGATGAGTTTCTCCGGGTTAATCCGGTACCCTTCGAGCAGCTCGCTATACATGCGTGCGACACGGTCTGGTGTACCCTGAAGCCCTTCGCGGTCGGGGTCTTCACCAACACCCGCTAAGATTTCACGAACAGCGTTTTCAATTGCAACGTTATTCTGCACGTAATTCAGGTCCAATTCAAAATTCGCCAGCAAATTGGGGTCAAGCAAATTGCTACTTGTGTGACCGTTACTGCCATGACCATTCTCGTGTTGTTGTGTCATTGTTGTTTCCCATACCTACAAAAACAGCTACCTGTAAACAAATCAAGTATATTGTTTTTTCGTGTTCAGGGTCCAGATATAATAGACGCTTTTAGACGTCAATACCTTACAACGACAAGAGGTTGGTATCTAGATCAAGTGGGCGAGACTTTTCATAAATAGAGACCGGCATAATTCTGGAGGAAATTATGTCCGGTCTCTGCTGTATCAATTCTACTGAAAGTTTAGGCGAGTGGCGTTAGATTCTTGTTAACGAAGCGGATCAATAATCCGCCGTCGATAAACTTCGCGTTGCCGATCTCCATTTTCCACAGCGCATAAGGAAGCACAATGTTGCGCCGGTAGGGTCCTACGCGAATGGTTAACTCGTCCGCACTTCGATACAAATCTAGATCACCCTTCTGGACAAAGGGAAGGGGAATTTTCAACAGATAATCATCTGTTTTCTCGTCTTGCTCAATGTGATGGACGGCAGATTGTGGCGTTAGTATCTGTGCCGGATTTAGATCGCCGTACAAGGCATCCCCAAGCCGCCGCAGCGTATCCAGCCCGCCCACATCAGTGTCAAACAGCGGTGATTCAAGACGCTTCAATTGCCCGAATGCTTCCGTGATAAGCTGCATGTTTTCCTTCTGGATAGCTTTCCACCTGTCAAAATAGGGGTCAGTGACCGTTTCAGGAATGATTCGATTCACCACAATTGCGTCGGTGGCATAACCGTACAAATTCAGATAGGTATAGGTACGCTGTGTTTCCTTGATGACCATTCGTTCCGGTGTCATAACGAGGCGGATTGAACTCATTTCCGGGTCAGTTAACAGCCGGGCAACGGCTGAAAGTGTATCGAAAAGTTCACGCGCACTTGCCATCTCGTCCTGTTCCGGCAGGTCGGCTCCAAGTAGTGGTCTGATGAGGGGCCTCAGAAAACGTCCGGTGTTAACCAATCGCATAATACGCTCAAACCACCAGCGCGATGCATCTGGCAGACTGAGTAAGCGCAGCGTTTCAGCAGTGGGGGCCGCGTCAACGATCAAAACATCATACTTATTTTCTTTGAAAAATTGATTGATCCACAGCAGATGTGCGCCTTCTTCAAGGCCCGGCAGTACTGTTACTTCTTCAGCGATGATTTCATCTACACCCCGCTGAGTCATGACCCGCATCAGGTAGTTCTGGACGCGCGACCAGTATTTCTCAATTGAATAGCGAGCATCAACTTCCTGTGCCCACAAATTGTCCAACAATTGTACGGGTTCTGGACCAATTTCCTTTTCCAGCGAGTCGCCCAGCGAATGGGCCGTATCTGTGCTGATGACAATCGTTTTCAGGCCCAATTCAGCGCATCGCAGGGCGGTTGCAGCCGATGTACTTGTTTTGCCAACACCGCCTTTACCTGTATGCACAATGATTCTCATGTCGTTTGATTTCCTTTCACGTTTTCATTTACCAGTACGCCGTGTTAAGGGTTATGGTTGCTACGTTAACGTAAATATCGCATAATAGTCGAAGTAATTATTGGAAAATGGGAACATATGTCAGAACCACACTTTATCGACGACATTGGGGTGATGGCCCCCACCGCCCCGCCAATTCCCAATATTGACGAGCGTCGCGCCGCCCAACGCCGCCGTATGTTCGCGCCCAGTTTTGACCTTTATCTGCTAACGGTCGTTGGCGCGTTGTGTGCGTTTGGCCTGCTGATGGTTTATTCGGCCAGTATTGATGCATCCTTTCTCGCTACCGAAGATACTACCACAACCTACTTTTTCTGGAGACAATTGCGCAACTTTGGCATTGGGCTGGTGAGTATGTATATCCTGTCCCGTGTCGATTATCGGGTGTGGCGACGCCTGAGTATCCCGATGATGCTGGTTATTATGGCTACCCTTGTCGTTGTGATTCAGTACGGCGATAGGCGACTGGAAGCGAACCGTGCCCTCTTTAACGGCTCCATCCAGCCCGGTGAGGGAGCCAAGTTGGTCGTTGTGATTTATATGTCTGCCTGGTTAGCTTCCAAGCGCAATAAAATTCACACCCTGTCCTACGGACTGATTCCGTTTAGTATCATGGTCGGAACTGTCACGTTCCTTATCGTTCTTCAGCCGGACCTTTCCACAGCAGCAAGCATTCTGGCAACTGCACTGACCCTGTTTTTTCTGGCGGGGGCCAGTTGGTTTCAATTGTCGGTGCTCGCAGGTGGGGCTGGCTTTGCCGTGTGGACAATTGCGACTCAGTTACCCTATGCAGAGACCCGTATTCAGGGTCATTTGAGCGCCATCAATGACCTTTCACAAGCCAATGACCATGTTCAGGCAGCGATTGTAGCATTTTTGAACGGCGGGCTTTTCGGCGTCGGTCTGGGCGAGGGTAAACAAAAATTTGGGGCGCTCCCCTTTCCCCATACGGACAGCGTTTTTGCCGTCATCGGTGAGGAACTAGGTCTGTTTGGCTGTTTCGTGGTGATTGCGCTCTATATAATGATGGTGCATCGAGGCTTCAAAGTCTCCCGGAATGCCCGTGATCCATTTGGGGCCTTGCTGGCTGCCGGGGTTACTTGCTGGCTTGTATATGATGCGTTGCTCAATATTGCGGTTATGACTGCCGTTATTCCCCCTACTGGTGTGCCACTGCCATTTATCAGTTTTGGCGGTTCCAGCTTGATAGCCACCATGTCCGGTATTGGCCTTGTTCTGTCTGTCTCACGTGTTTCATCCAAACCACTACCACCTGAACGTAAACAGTTAAAAGAGTTCGACACACAGCCAAGGCCCGATAAGGAAGAGAAAGCGGCAGAACGGCGCAAGGACATAGACGATGAACTGGTTAAACAGGGCCGTGAAGAACGTCGCCAGCGCCGTAAAGAAGAATTGCGCAAAGACCGCAGGCAGCAGCGTGAACCATTACCCGGCGGTGGCCTGCCAGATTTGGATGATCTGATCGACGCCTCAATTGTACCCGACTCATCGCCTCCTGAGGACGATGATTACCGAAATGATGATGATGACTCGGATTCTGATCTCGGCGGGGGGAACGGGCGGGGGCGTATATCCCGCATTAGCTGTAGCTAAAGCACTACGTCGCCAATCTCCTGACGCCACCCTTGATTTTGCAAGCAGTGTAAGCGGCATCGAAAATCACATGCTCGATACCGCTGAGCATGTGATTGACCACTGGCATAAAGTCCCCTCAGGTCCCTTGCATGGTGTCAATCCGCTGAATGTCATCATCAGCACTACACGCATCACGACCGGCCTTGTCCAGGCATTTCGTCTGCTGCGGAAGGTTAAGCCAGATGTGATTTTCTTGACGGGCGGATGGGTTGGCATTCCGGTAGCGCTGGCAGGCCAGATTCTGCGCATTCCGATTGTGATTTTTGTGCCCGATGTTGAGCCGGGGCGCACCCTCAAATTCTTGGGACGTTTTGCCTGTGTGGTAACGGCGACAACGGCTGATACCGGCCAGTACGATCCGGGGAAAAAAGTTGTGGAAACGGGCTATCCACTCCGACCCGAACTGCTGGAAGTGACCCGTGAACAGGGCATTACCCATTTTGGTCTGGATGCGGATAAACGTACCCTGCTGGTGTTTGGGGGCAGTCGTGGTTCGCGGGCCATCAACAATGCCATACTCGATCACATCGAGGCGCTAATGACGGTGCGCGACTTGCAAATTCTCCACGTTTCAGGAAAATTGGATGCAGAGGTTGTTCGCCAGC
>JAKEEQ010000368.1 GCA_022616515.1 Chloroflexota bacterium
ACTGCTGACGCGCCTGATTGAGATTGGGCGTGTGGAAAAGCTGGTGAGCATCACGGGCTTTGTGCTGCCGGAAAACACGACGATGCTCAGTCTGGCCGAACGTCTGGGTTTCGAGATGAAGCACACTCAGGATGGTGTGGTCGAGGTGTTTCTAGCACTGCAATAGCGGACAACAGCCATTGTGTTACCTATTTTCGACTCCATGGGAACAGGGCAATCAGCGTGAGCAGTCAAGTACGAGCGATGAGGACTGAGTAAGGAAGCGCATGGCACTGGCTCAGTCCTCAGCACTTTCAGCTTTGACCTTGCCACTTTGTCAATCAAGATGACATTCGTTATCCACTAATCAGCGTTTCCATTACTGACTGGTTGGTACTATTTCGTATTAAGATAGAAGCGCAATCGTACACAGTTCTGAACCTACCAACTTGTGGACAATTCACCACGCGGCGTTATAATGTGGAGGCGCATGTCGTTGGTACAAAGATATAGTATGTTTTAAATTTTTAGTATGAGAAATGCTGCCGTTGCTGGTACGAATAGTTTCCAGATTGTCCCCGTAGATTCGTATGAATAGAGTTTGACTGTTCCCACTTTAGGAGTAATGCCGTTATGGTTGAGCAGCCTTTCGCGCTCCAGATGGTCAATATCGAGAAATATTTCGGCCTCGTTCACGCCCTCAAGAATATCAATTTGGATGTCGGTCACAATGAAGTCGTCGGACTTATCGGTGACAATGGTGCCGGCAAATCCACCATGGTGAAAATCCTGACGGGTGTGTTTCTGCCAACTAGCGGGGAATTGTATGTTGCCGGACGCAAGGTAGACCTCAAGACTTATAACGTACAGCGGGCGCATGAATATGGCATCGAGACCGTTTATCAAGATAAATCCTTGGGCGAAAAGCAACCCCTCTGGCGCAATTTTTTCATCGGACGGCAGATTACCGGGCGTTTCGGTTTCATTGATGTGCGCCGCGAAAAGGAAATTGCCAGCGCAATTATGCTCAATACGATTGGTTTCCGTGGCCGCGGCATTACCGTCGAATCGCGGGTGAACAAGCTATCAGGCGGCGAGCGTCAGGGTGTGGCGATTGGGCGAGCAATGCACTTTGAGGCCGAAATCATCATCCTCGATGAGCCGACGGTTGCACTCTCGCTGAAAGAGGTGCAAAAGGTACTCAACTTTGTTCAGAAGATTAAGGAAGCTGGCAAAGCCTGTATCTACATTTCGCACAATATCGCCGATGTCTATCAAATCGCAGACCGCTTTGTCATTATGGACAGGGGCGAGATTGTTGCCACCATCGCCAAGGCCGATATCTCCCTGCAAGCGCTGGATGAATTCTTGCTGCAATATGCTCACGGCCTAAAAGACAGAGACGAACGATGAATCAAGTGCGCTCACTATTCAGATTTTTGGGCAAGATAGAAGGGCTACCCATCGCCGCCGTGCTGCTGGTTCTCTATATCGTCTTCATCATCACGGCTCCGCGGGTCTTCACAGGCTACCGCATCTATATGTCGTTTCTACAGACGGTGCCTCCTGTACTGGTTTGTGCCTTGGGTCTCACCTTCGTTATCACGGCTGGCGAAATTGATTTGAGTTTTCCGGCAATCGTTGCGCTTTCCGGTTTTGTCTTCGCGTGGGTATTCAAGCATTACAACGTACCAGCGCTCGGTTTCGTTCTCGCGCTGGCCGCGGGTGGACTGGTCGGTTATATCAACGGCCTGCTCATCGCCCGCATCGGTGTACCTTCTATCATGGCGACTCTCGCTGCACAATTCTTCTGGTATGGGGTCACAATTCTGCTTGCCAATGGTCTCCAAATGGACATCAAGGAGATTAACGATACGCTCCTTAACGACATTTTTGTTGGCCGTCTATTCGGAATTGTGCCTGTTCAGGCGCTGTGGGCGTTGGGGTTGGCTGTCTTCCTGTGGTTCATCTTGAATCGCCATGAATTCGGCGAGGCCATCCTGTTCATCGGTGACAACCCGGATGTGGCGCGGGTCATGGGAGTCGATGTTGAGGCAACCAGAGTGCGCCTGTTTACGATGAATGGTATGGTTGCGGCCTTTGGGGGATTGCTGGTCACCATGGAAATCAATGTCTTCTATCCAACGCAGGGGGAAGGCTTTCTCCTGCCCGCATTAGCTTCGGTTTTCATCGGTGGCACCTCGATTGCGGGCGGTCAGGGTACCATTGTCGGCACATTCTTCGGTGCTTATATCATCGGTTCGTTACAGGCGGGAGTTGTCGCCAGCCGAATCAGTGGCTACTGGGTGCAAATGGTGCAGGGTGTCGTGATGGCTTCTGTGGTCATCCTCAACATTATCATTGAGGAGGGCAGCATCGCCAGACTCTCTAGTCGGTTGCGTCATTGGAGCGTCCCACTTCGGAAGATAAAAATTGAGTAGTGTCGTACCTTATCAATTGTGAGACCAACCAATAATGGGCCGTATCGGGGAAAGGAGCAAGATTATTGGAGTAAAGGCTCTGCCGTATCAACAAACAATGAAATCAGATTCTTTAGAAAAGGAGCAATGCAATGAAGCGCTTTCTTAAATTGCTGGTTATTGTGCTGGTACTGACTATCGCTCTGTCGGCGCTGCAAGTCGCCATAGTCGCACAGGACGAAGAAATTCTCATCTACATGCAGATGGGTGGCACTCAAGGTGACGCCTCGACACTCGCCCGCACGAACGGCGCACGGGCCGCGGCGGAAGATCTTGGGATTACACTGGTTGAACAGTATTCCGGCTGGGACCCGCAGACCATGATTAACCAGTTCACCGAGGCCGTCGCCGCGCAGCCCACTGGCATTGTCATCATGGGTCATCCGGGCGAGGCTGCTTTTGAGGCTCTCGTTGATGATGCGATTGCACAGGGTATCATCGTCACCAGTGGCAACAACCCACTCCCCAACCTTGAGGCTAAATATCAGGTTCAGGGATTCGGGTACGCCGGGGCCGACCTCTACGCGGGTGGTCATTTGACCGGAGAAGCCATGGTTGCGGCGGGTTTGGAAGCCGGCGATGAGGGTCTGGTCTACGATATCTGGCATCAAGAAGGTCGCAGCCGGAGTTCGCAAGGCGTGTTCGACGCGCTGACTGAGGCGGGATTGACGGTAGAGCAGCTTGATGTCACCAACGAAGTCGATTCCGACGCATCGCTGGCAATTCCGATTCTGACTGCCTACATCGAAGCCCATCCCAATCTGCGAGCCATCGGCACGCAGCATGGCAATATCACGGCGGTTCTGCCGCAGGTTCTTGAAGCGGCTGGCAAGGCACCCGGCGATATCATTGTGGGCGGCATTGACCTCTCGCCTGCCACAATTGAAGGTATTCGGGCGGGCTACGTCAGCGCGAGTTTTGACCAAGTGCTGTACTTGCAGGGCTATTATCCGGTGCAGCAAATCTGGTTGACGAAGACCTACCTGATTCCGGGTCTCCATATCGATACCGGGGTCGGCACAGTCACGCCAGAGAACATTGACCTGCTGGCACCGCTGATTGAGCAGGGCTATCGTTGATAGG
>JAKEEQ010000369.1 GCA_022616515.1 Chloroflexota bacterium
GGCAGCAAGGGCCGTCACAGTTAGCAAATCGTCGGCGAAACCGTGCGCCAATCGCGCCATCGTGTTGGCGGTGACAGGGGCGATGACCATCAAATCTGCGCCTTCACCCAGCCCGACGTGCGCGATATGGGTTGGGAGGCCGCCGCTGCTATCAGACCGCCACAAATCGTCATACACAGGTCGCCCGGTCACAGATTGGAATGTGATGGGCGCGACGAATTGTTTGGCACTGGCGGTCATGATGACATCAACCTGTGCCCCGGCCTGGGTGAGTTTGCTGGCAAGATCGACGGCTTTGTAGACGGCAATACTGCCGGTCACAGCGAGAATGATGCGTTTGTCGGTGAGTAGGGTGATGGGTTGCATAATTTATCCTAACGCTGTGAGTTCGCAATGCGCCTGTTGATAAAGGGTGAGAAATGCCCTCTATATCTTTGCTGAACATCTGGTATTTGCCAGTCATTTCCTGTTATTTGCTGCCGACAGAGCAGTGATTGACAACGGCACGGCTTGTCCAAGACCCAGTTGGGAGCGTTAGTGAAAAGCGCATAGTCTATGTTTAGTTCCTCCCCGCGCGGAATGTCTCGCCGTGCCACGATAGTTACTTCGTCTCGCATCCACAAATTGGAGTCGCAGGAATGATTTAAGGAACCGTTTTCCGCTCTAGATTCAGGCGAAAGGTCAACGAGATGCAAGTCTTCATCAATCTGTACCGCGTCGTAACTGCTGGCGGTCGCTGTAAACACTTCAAACTCGTGTTGAGTCATTGGCGTGCCGCCGAGGACAATGACAATCTCGCCTTTTTTAATGGGTTCTGCGGCAAATCCACCTTGCCCCTCAATCGTGGAATTTTTGACGATGACACGCGGGTCTACCCATGTTTTTGTGTTGTAGGTTCTTGCCGATTGTTCCATTATCTTCTATCTCCCGGTACATATTATCCCCGTTCAGCCAATTCCTTCAACCGTTGTTCGGCCAGCGCGGCAACTTCTTCGTGACCAAAATCGGAGGCTCCCTGTTTCATGCGGGTAAAGGCGTCAGTTGCGCTGTCATACTCCTGTTTCGCCACATACAAATCACCGAGTGTCATGTCGATGAAATAGACAGCGCGGGCGATGTTGTATTTTTGCGCGATAGCCTGACCTTTTTTGAGATGCTGCTCGGCGGCGTCATAATCACCCACTTTAAGATAGACCTGTGCCAGCGATTGGTGGGAGAAGGGCAGATAGACATTGCAGTTTAGCTGTTCACGCAACTGAAGTGATTCTTCGAGATATTGACGGGTAAGTTCAGGGTTGTCCGCCAGAAAACCGAGATGGCGCACCGCGAAGGATTGTTCAAAGGGGAAACTGTGCTCTTTTGTCAACTCATAAGCCTGCTGGAAATGATCGCGGGCCTCATCGGGGCGGCGGCTGAATTGATGGACCAACCCGATATGAAACAGGGTTTTTACCCGTCCGCGTGCATTATCTTCACCTTGATGCAATTTCAAGGCTTGGAGGAAATTCTCAATCGCAATCGAAAAATCTGCGTTCTCTGTGCCGAGTTGGTCGTAATAATGAGCTAACCCGCGCATATTGAGGACGTCGGGGTGGTCATCAGGTAAATCCGCCAGTACCGCTAACACGCGCTGCGGTGACGTTTTATGAATGAAAATGCTGACATTGAGGAGTTCGGCCAGTTTGAGTTTAAGGTTGATATAATCTTCGGATTGAATTTCGGGCAGGTCGGGCCATGCATCGAAAGACTCAAGTAATGTAAACGCTTCTTCGATACGTACCTGCTGGTAATAAAGCTCGTCGGCTGTGGCAATCATATTCTGGATAATCTGGCTTACTCTGTCTGTAATGGTCATGAAAAACACCTTCCTCTTGTGGTAATATCCCTCGTGGAACGAGGAGACTACATGATAACCCCCGAAAACGCTCAGACGCTTACTGCCCGCTTTGTGTTCAAACAGGGCTGGATGAGTGACATCGCGTGGACTGACGATGGCACTATCTTTGCAGTGGCAACGGCACGCGGCCCTGTCCTGTATAACATGCAATTCCTGAATCAGCCACGATTGCTGGCGGGTGGTCATGCCGAACCCGTTCGGGCGGTCGCTGTCCGGGATCACTGGCTGTATTCCGGCAGTGACGACGGTGCTTTGTGGCGCTGGAATATCGAGAGCGGAGCAGGCGAACCGGCTTTCAATGATCATACGGCCCAGATTAACACGATTGCCACCCATCCAACTGCTGACCTGCTGGCCTCCGGTGGTAAGGATTCATGTGTTTACCTGTGGAATGGCGCTGGGGTTCAAGGCAAATTGATCGGGCATGACGAGGAAGTGACATTTGCTGCATTCAGCCCGCACGGAAATGTGCTGGCGACGGCCAGTTGGGATGGGACGGTGCGCATCTGGGATGTTGAGTCGCAGGAAATAGTGACCATCCTACGTGGGCATTCCGAACGAGTTAACGAAATCAATTTTAGCCCCGATGGCAGTCAACTAGTCAGCAGCGGGCGCGATGGCATGGTCCATATCTGGGATACCGACTCATGGAAACTGGCATTTTCACTGGAAGGCCATACCGGTGCGGTTGACAGAGCCATTTACAGTCCCGATGGCAGCATGATTGCCACCGGAGCGCGGGATAATCTGGTGCGAATATTCGACGCGAAGACAGGAAAGTTGGTGGCTGTGTTGAGCGGACATCAAAAGCCGGTGCTGGCGCTGGAATTCAATCCGGCGGGGACGCTGCTGGCATCATGCGGCGGTGAGCATGTGGGTGTATTGTGGAGTTTGAAAGAGGATGAAAAGTAATGTTCCGGTACAACGACGCGATTATTGAGAAATTCCCGAATATCTATGGCGGTGTGATTGTGGCCCATGATTTAAAAAATGGCCCGACACCACCTGACCTTCTAGAGCTATACATGGCGGAACAGCAGACAGTGTTAGAACGGATTGGCGATACGCCACTGTCTGAGCTTGAAAGTATTTCGGCGTGGCGCAGTGTCTTTTCGGCGTTTGGTGTGAAGCCAACCCAATATCGCAACGCTGCCGAGTCGCTGCTGCGGCGTTTGACGAAACAGGGGGACATTCCGTCCATCAACATGCTGGTGGACATGGGGAATCTGGTCAGCATCCGCTATGGGGTGCCAGTCGCATTTTGTGATACGCGTCAAATTACAGGTGTTGTCACCGTACAGTTTGCGGATGGCGATGAACATTTTGAAGACCTCGGCTCATCAGACACGATTTACCCTGAGCCGGGCGAGGTTATTTTTGCTGATGATAACGACATGGTGATTGCGCGGCGCTGGTGCTGGCGGCAGAGTGCAACCAGCGCAACCCGTGAGGACACAACGGATGTTCTGGTCACGATTGAGGGACATCACGACACGGCGAAAGAGGATGTGCAGGCGGCTCTGAATGATCTGACGGCACTGCTTGACCAGTATACGAGTGGTATGTATCAGGCAAAAATGTTATCGAAGGACCAGCCGGATTTTAGATCATCATGAATGGTGGTTACGGAGCAGGGCAGTTAAATTCAATCCTGCTCCGGGAGCGGTTCTTCATCTAATTGATCTAAATAGTCCTTTTCAAGGGAAGCTAAGGGTCCTTCCGTTGCATTAGGCCAACATTCTCGCTTGACCAGTCGGTAACTATCTCCATCTGTAATGATAAATTCTTTCACCAGAGATCTTCTCTCTACTTGTCCACCACGTTCATAAAATACAAGAATTGGCTGATAAGGGTCTGGTAAATTCAGACTGGGAACCAATCCCTTATCTATAACATCTGCCCAATGGATAGACATCAAAACAAAATCCTTCATAGCATGATGCATCCTTCTTCCTAAGAGATGTTTGTCTACACTCTCAAGATATTTCTCAACATCACTAACTGTAGTGCGGTGGGACTTCTGGACACAAAAACTATAGGATATAGTGGAGTGCAGGAGAAGAACCATGAGTGGAAAAAGACGCAGCTAC
>JAKEEQ010000370.1 GCA_022616515.1 Chloroflexota bacterium
GCCTGAAAAACCAGCGGCGCATGGCGGGCATGGGTCTCATAGCGCCCACGAGCGATGCCTTCCATCAAATCAGTTAAGTCTGATACGTCGAAATGCTCCATAAAAATCTGGCTGATGTGTGTTTTGGGTCCGCGCATGGACCATTCGCGGGACATGACAATCACCGCCTCCTGCACCAATTCCAATCCGCCGCCCATCTCGCCAAACATGCGGCCATCACCTGTCACCCGCCCGATATTGCCATGACGGTCACGCCCGTAGCAGTTGCCGCTTGTCCCGGCGGAGACCGACACACCCCAGCCCGTGCGTGTTCCGGCAATCAATCCCATCATAGCGTCATTGAGATAGCGGTAAGGTGCGGTTAGACCGAGTTTGCCGATGCCGCGTTCCATGATGTGGTCATCGCTGTGCCAGTCATAGCCCGCCACGCAAAAGCCCGCCCCGGCGATTTGATTAGCCGAAATAGATGCATCCGCCAGTGCCTCGTCCACCACCGTTTTGAGCGTACGGGCGAAGCCATCAATCCCGGCAGACTGGTGATTACCGCCGCCAGACCGAGCAAACCCGATACACTGCCCTGCATCCGTGCCAATCATGGCATGTGATTTGCTGCTGCCGATGTCCACGCCCAGAAAATAGCGGATCATGCGGTTGCTCCGAAAAATTGGGGCAGGTAGTTACGATTGACTTCCAGCATATCATCCAACACCGCCTCTACCTTATCGGCGGATGGTCCCAACGGATGGGCGAGCAGGGCCTGATACGCCGCATTACGATCACCCTTCACGGCGGCTTCGACGGTCAGGAGTTCATAGGCTTTCACCTGGCTGATGAGGCCAAAACAGGCGGTTGGCAGCGGTTCAGCAGGAATCGGTTCGATGCCAGAACGCCACACCTTACAGGGCATTTCTAGCACCCAATCTTCGGGATAACCCGGCACTGCGCCCCGGTGCGGCACATTGACGACATGCGTTTCACCGAGGTCATTATAATGTGCGTTGAGCAGTTGGGTTGCGACGGTGGAATAATACGCCCCGCCGCGCTTCATCAAATCATCGGGTGGTCGAGTGCGATCCGGTTCGGCATACTGCTTGAGCAGTGCCTCTTCAATCTGCATGACATCTTCCGCCCGTGATGGCGGCCATTTCTGCTGCGCGGCGAGTTTTTTGTGCGTATAGTAAAAATATTGCAGGTAATAATTAGGCATCATTTGCAGCGATTCGATGGTGGCGACATCCCAATCGGGGTGCTCAGTGGCGCGGAGGTCGCTCAGAAAATTCTCCATCACCTGCGGCCAGACATCTTCCCCGTCGATGGTAAACCCGCGATGCCATGTCAGGTGATTGAGACCGAGCGTATCGAGTTCGGTGCGCTCCGGTTCGATTTCCGTGCCGTCCATTTCAAGCCGTTTCAGGATGCTCATTTTGGTGGTGATGGGCACATTACAGACCCCCGCCGATGGCACTTCCGGCGCATAACGGGATAACGCTTCCGTGACCAATCCCGCCGGATTCGTAAAATTCACCAGCAGTGCTCCCGGAGCCAATTCGTGCATCGTGTCGGCAATGTTCAGAATCACGGGGATGGTGCGCAGTGCTTTCGCCATACCGCCCACGCCGGTTGTTTCCTGCCCGATGAGGCCATGTCGCTGGCCCAGATATTCATCCTGCTTGCGAGCTTCCATCCAGCCGACACGCAGTTGTGTCGTCACATAGGCTGCATCCTTGATCGCCGCGCGGTGGTCGGTTGTCAGGTGGACTTCGAATGGCGCACCCGCTGCTTCGACCATGCGCTGCGCAAACTTCCCCACCACCTCCAACCGCTCCGGCAGAACATCCACCAGCCATAATTCACTGAGCGGGAAAGAGTCTACACGCTCCAAAAATCCATTCACCAACTCCGGTGTATACGATGATCCCCCGCCAATAACCGCAACTTTCATACAAATTTTTCCTTACGTGCAATCATATCAGGGGGAATTATAGCGTATGTGAGGCTGGCGGTGAGGGGAATTTCACAGGACGTGCCGTCGCACGTCCCTACGAAGGTCCCGATTCAGGTAGGGACGCCCCGTTGGGCGTCCTCTATGCAAAAGATCGGCGACCATTTTCACGTAGACGGACGTTTCTCAATAAGAACGTCATTGCAGGCTCGACAATCTAATACCCCAGCACCCTGCCCTCAACCGTAACTCGCACCCGCTGTCCCCGCTCAATTCGTATATCTGCCCCCGTCCGCACCTGAATCGTCTCGCCGTTGATGAACACCGTCACAAGCTGGTCATGCCCGAAATAGCTGATGGCTGTCACCTCCGCGTTTGGCGCATCGTCAAGGTGGATGCTGACGGCTTCCGGGCGAATTAAGACTTTGACCGGACCCGTCGCGGGCTTTTGCAGCGCTAATTCGCCTAAAGTGGTCTCTACCCGGTCGCCATGCGCGATGCCATCAATCAAGTTCGCGTCACCGATAAAGCGAGCAATTTCCGGGGTAGCGGGCTGTGTGTACAATTCGAGCGGTGTGGCCGTCTGGACAATCGCCCCATTGAGCATCACACTCACGTCATCTGCCAGACTGAAGGCTTCCTCCTGATCGTGAGTGACCAGAATGGTGGAAACGTCCGCCTCCTTGACGATGCGGCGCACTTCTTCCCGCACCTGTAAACGCAGCCCCGCATCCAGATTGGAGAATGGCTCATCCAGCAAAATAAGCGATGGATTGGGAGCCAACGCACGGGCTAATGCGACGCGCTGCTGCTGCCCGCCGCTGAGTTCGTGGGGCAGGCGTTTTTCCAGCCCGGTTAACCCCACCAATTCCAGTACCTCACCCACCCGCTGGCGTTGATTACTGCCATTCAGCCCGTAACTGATATTTCGTGCCACATTCATGTGGGGGAAGAGCGCGTAATCCTGAAACACGAGGCCAACTTTGCGCTGGTGGGCCGGTATCCAGACGCTGTCGCTGGCAACAGGTTTGCCGTTGAGAATGATGCTGCCGCTGTTGGGTGATTCGAGGCCAGCAATCAATCGCAGTGAGGTTGTTTTGCCGCAGCCGCTCGGACCAAGCAGTGCCAGAAAATCCCCGCGCGGCAGGGTGAAGGTTAGATCGGTGACGGCGGGGGTCCGGTCAAATGTTTTGGTAACGTGATTGCAAATCAGCGCGTCAGTCATTGGGTTCCAGAATGTAGATTAACGATAAAGCCGATACCAATACTAGCACAAGGGCGGGTGCGGCGGCACGGGCATAAAATGCCTCGCCGGTCGCGGACCAGATTTCGGTTGCCAGCGTCGAGAAGCCAGTCGGGGACAGAATCAGCGTGGCGGGCAGTTCCTTCATCACCGTCAGGAAAACCAGCGCCACCCCGGCAATCCAACCGCTGCGAATCAACGGCGCGGTGATGGTGGCGAACACCTGCCAGCGGTTTTTGCCAAGTGTCAGGGCGCTCTCTTCAACATGCGGGTTGATTTGCAGAAACGAAGCGCGGAGTGGCCCGATAAGCTGGGGCAGGAAGCGGACCAGATAGGCAAAAATCAGCAGGGGTAACGTCTGGTAAATCGACCCGGCGTAACGTGTCGCGAAATAGACCAGCGAAATCGCCACGACCACCCCCGGCAGCGCAAAGCCCAGCGTCGCCCCGATATTGAGCCAGCGGCTGATGGTCCCCGGAAAACGCGCCTGCAAAAAGACCAGCGGCAGCCCAACAAGTCCCGCCACGAGTGCGGTAATGCCCGCGATGCGCATCGAGTTTTGCAGCGGTTCAAATATATCGTTCAATTCCTGCCCGGTTTGCAGGCCATTGATGAGCCAATAGGCAATCACGCCAACCGGAGCATTTAACGCCAGCATGATAACCATGCCGCAAAACAACAGCGCCGGAATTTGCCAGCGGCCTAATGATATGCGTGTTGGGGGGCGGGTGTTTTGGCGGCGATAAGCGGCGGCATTGCCCTCAATCCAGCGCGAGACGATGATGACGAGTATTGCCAGCGCGACCAGTTCCAGTGACAGCATCGCGACACGCGATGGCCGGAAGGACTGCGTATTCTGAATATAAATGACACGGGTGAAAGCGTTGAAGCGCATGAAGGCCACCGCCCCGAAATCGCTCAGCGCGTAGAGCATCGTGAGCAATGCCCCGGCCTGAATCGATGGGATGAGCTGCGGGAAGGTGATGCGCAGGAACGTCTGCAAGGGATTTTTGCCGAGCACCTGTGAAGCGGCTTCAAGCTGCGGGTCGAGGCCGCGCAGACCAGCGCGTACACTCAGAAAGACGTAGGGGAAGGCAAATAGTGTGATGGACAACCATGCGCCAAAAAATCCGCGAATATCCGGCAGACGCTCCACGCCGAGCCAATCCTGCACAAAACCGGATGGCCCAACCGCACTCAGCAGGGCAAATGCGCCGACATACGATGGCAAAACCAGCGGCAGAGTAAACAGCACCGTCCACCAGCGCCGCCCAATGAGGTCCGTGCGCACAGTCAACCACGCCAGCGGCACACCCAGAATCGTCGAACCAAGTGCCACCATCAATGCCAGCACAACGCTGTTCCACAACACATCAAGGGTGCGTGTTTGTGTGATGTAATCCCAGGCATCGCCGGGATCATCTGCTGCCCGGATCACGAGATAAGCGGCGGGCAACAGCAATAAGCCCACCAGCAGGGTGTTGAGGATAATCAGCAAAGGTGGGGTGCTGTGCAGGTCACGCCGTGCAATCATACGGAGTCCTTCATTGAAATCACAACCGGCAGGATTTTTTCCCATTCCATGATGACTACCTCAACGCAAAATGGTTGTCTACGCGCTCGATATAGTAGTTTACAGCAACTTTCATTTATAATGAACAGTCCGATTTTTAACTTAATATAATAATAAATATAAAATGAATAATCATAGTATAACAATTCTTGTCATATGACTCTACAATTATTTGACATTACTGTATTTAAGAATAGATTTAAGGAGAATAGTGTATAAGATCTTTGATATTTCTGAGGTGCGAGCAAATGCAGAATAGAGATGTTGCCTGTTTTATCAATCAACACACAGTAAATAATGGAGTTCCTGTATTATGCAACGAGCAACCTGTGTCATCATCCTACTAGTTGCGTTAATCACTGGTTGTACCGAAAACAAGAGCAACACGTCTGAACTAAAATCCCGCGAGCAATCAGCAGTATCCACAATCACTGAAGACATCTCAAGTGTTGAAACAGATGTATTACGTATCAATCTGGAGAACCCGCCTAAAGGGCAATTGGTGTTTTTGAAAGACAACACTTTATATAAATTAGGTTTCGACGGAAGTGATCCCGATATACTTGCTGAAAATGTTGAACTTGTTGACCGATCCCCTGACTACAATAACCTCTTGTATCTGACTTCTGGAGTTAAAAATGAAGTGACAATATTGCAACTGAATTCTGGAACCTCACCAATCACGTTTGAGCTAGACAAAGATGAAGAAATCTTAGATTACCAGTGGTCACCCAACGGCGAATGGCTATTTCTCAACACAATAAGAAGCACGACTAACCAAACTCCGGGACAAGAAAGTTTGTACTGTAGGTTAATTAGCGTTATTGACGATACGTCGTTACCGCAAGTTATCAATGCTATTGGCCCAATTGAAACTGACAACTGTCAAGGTTTATGGCTATCTGACAACACATTTTTAGTGTCTATGCGCGAAGGTAATACTGATTATCTGTCGATATATAGTAAATTTAGGGATCGACCAGACAAGAAAGCTGGTGTATGCTGGTTGAATGCCCAATGGATACAGTAATGACTTAAGAGCGCGCGTACGCGCGTA
>JAKEEQ010000371.1 GCA_022616515.1 Chloroflexota bacterium
AACGGCACACCAATAAGGGTGTAATAGAAGGAGTTGAAGAGTGCCTGTTTAAAAACGCGACCTGAGCCGACCTCAGTATCTACGAGAAGCGCCCGATAATTGTCCAGTTCAATCCAGAAATCTTCAAAATTTCCCGCTTCCAGGTCACTGCTGACGAAAACAAGTTTGTCGCCCAGTGAATAGTCGGTAAAACTATAAAGAAGTGAAGCCAGAGAAGGTCCAACAACAAATATTATAAAGCCAACTATCCACGGTCCGGCAAAAGTGAAACCCCAGAATATTCTTTTCTGCTCACCCGGTGTCTGGCGTAACAGGCGGGCCACGCCGCTCGCAATCAATCCAACCAGCACACTGGTAACCGCGATAAACGCTATCGTTCCCATCGCCCATCCAACATTATCGAGATGAGCTTCAGTAATTTCGAGACCTTCCATAACAGTGTCCTTTATAAAAGTACAAAAGTGGGCACAGAAGGTTAACCCTGTGCCCATTTGTAGGAGGTAGACCAAAGGCGCTTTAGTCTAGATAACCGTTCTCTTCGAGGATTATGTCGTATTCAGCCTTCAGATTTGCCTGTGTATCTTCGAGACTCTGCTGGTCGGTCAGGAACAGGGTTACCTGATCAACGATCAGTGGGCGCAGTTGTCCAGTGGCACGAATGTCATTGAAACCACGACCGTATTCGACCGCTATTTCAAGCAATTGATCCCAGACCGGGCTGTTGGCACGAATGTCTTCCCAGGCGTCGGTACGGGTTGGTGTGAAACCAGCGACTTCGCTCAGCGCAATCGCGTTTTCCTGACTGGTGATGAACTTCAGGAATTCGACGGCCAGCGTTGGATCTTCGACGTAGGCCGGAACAGACAACCAGTCGGTGTAGACCTGGATGAGCGGCTCACCTTCAGCGCCAGCCGGATAGGGCGCAATACCAATGTTTTCCCAGATTGCATCATCGACGGGTGGCATGTTCCACATGGGGAAGATACCACTCACGACGAGGTCGGAGGCAATCGGTGTGCCATCAAATGCTGGCAAGCCGGTAACGGTCTCTTCGGGCATCATGATGCGGCGACGCTCGTACATGTAATTGAGGACGTCTGCGGTAATCTCGTTGTCAAACGTGCTGGTTCCATCTTCGTTATACAGTTCGCCACCGGCGCTCCAGATGTAGCCAATGAATTCCTGGGCATCGAACAGACCGCCACCGATGTCCTGGAAGCCCATCTGAACCATTGCACCTTCTTCAACAATGCTGTTGGCATCGTAGAAATCAAGGGCAGTCTCGAAGTCGGTGGGATAACCCTCTTCGGCACCTACAGCGAGGTCAGTGCGGTAGAAAATCGGACGGGGACTCATTAGCAGCGGCAGTCCGCGCAGATGCCCATCCCAGGTGGCGGTTTCGAGGGCCGCTGGCAGGAAGAATTCCAGTTCTTCCCAATCACTCAGATAGGGATCGAGGTCGGCCAACAGGTCGCCGAAGGTCGCCGCGTACTCTGAGCCAAGATAAACAATATCTGGGCCATCACCAGTCGTAATCCAGCCAGCAACGGTAACGTCAAAATCACCCCAACCGCCTGTCAGAATTTCCAACTGAACATCGGCATGTTCTTCTTGAAAGGCCGGGAAGGCAACGTCGCGGAACCAATTCATAGTATCTTCGGTTAAACCTGTGATATAGATTTCAAGAACCTCGTCATCCTGAGCTTCAGCGACAGGTTCGGTGGTCGTGGGGGCAAATGACAGGGCCATTGCCAGCAAAACGAGTAAAATAAGAAAGCGTTTCATGGAAAATCTCCTTGACAAGATTTAGTTAGTTAGGTTTACTTACTTTGATACTTTTACACATTATAGACACTGGTGTTCGTTTTGTCAACAAGGTCATGACAAATGAGATTTATGGGCATAGATGGCGGTGGAACTACCCTGCGTGTTGTCATTGTTGATAACGAATTGAACGTTATTTCTGATGCATCGGGAACTGCCGTCAATCCCAACACGGTTGGATTTGAAACTGCACAGGTCATCATCCGGGATGCCATCCGGCGGGCCACACAGGGCCAAAAAATTGATGGGGTGGGTATCGGGATTGCAGGAGCACCGGACAACATTGCCAGAGACTGGCTGTACGAAACGGTGAATGTCGTTTTACCCGATGCGGTTGTTGTCTGTAGTTCAGATCAGGAAATCGCACTGGTTGGCGCACATGGACGGCGCTATGGCGTTCTTGTCCTATCGGGAACAGGGAGCCTTGCCTATGGTATCAATCGCAGGGGAGAATCTGCTACGGTTGGTGCCTGGGGGCCGCTCACCGGAGATGAAGGCAGTGGCTACTGGATTGGCACCGAGGCGATCAAAGCTATCTTTCGAGCGACTGACGGTCGCGGCCAACCAACGGCGTTAGCCGATATGATCTATCGCAAACTTGGACTTGAGGATGAGTGGGCGCTGTTGACATGGCGTTATCAAAGTGCCCATACCAGTGATGTTGCACGGCTGGTCCCCGATGTGCTTCGCTTAGCAGAAGAAGGCGATGACGTTGCGCGGGAGATTATTGATATGGCTGCCAGTGAGTTGGCGCTTCAGGCAAAAACGGTGATAAAACGCCTTAATATGAAGAAGCCGCTAGTGGCATTTACGGGCGGGATTTTGCAGCGCGATAATTTGCTATCCCGGCAGTTGTGCCAACATCTGGGATTGGATGGCCTGCCAGTGGCAAAATATCCACCAGTCATCGGCGCGGCATTACTTGCAAAGGAAATGTTCCAAAATGGCTGAACTGTTAATCAAAAATGCCCGGAATCAAGCATGGCTGCTCGTACGCGAGGGCAAAATTGTGGAAATGGGCTATGGCGAAGCGCCAAAGATTGACCAGATGATTGATGCGCAGGGCCTGCATTTGCTGCCCGGATTTATCGACATTCATGTCCATGGGGCAATGGGTTACGAGACGATGGACGCAACGCCCGAAGCTATCCAGCACATGGCAGCCTTCTACGCGCAGCACGGCGTCACCACTTTTCTGGCTACCACCTGGACTGACCGCCGCAGCCGCATCGAGGCCGCGCTGGAAATCATCGGGCAGTGTTTGGGGCCTCAACCAGACGGGGCGACTCTGCTCGGCGCACATCTGGAAGGACCTTTTCTGAATCCAGCTAAAAGTGGCGCACAGAACACCGAATTTGTGCGGATCGCCACTCGCGAGGAAGCATCATCACTGCTCGACACAGGCGTTATCCGTTTGCTGGCACTGGCTCCGGAATATGAAGCACATCACTGGCTGATTCAAGAAGCTGTTAGCCGGGGCATCACCGTGTCAGCCGCCCACACCAATGCGACTTATGAAGAAATGTGTCGCGGGATTGAGTTGGGCCTCTCTCATGCCACCCACACCTTTAACGCGATGACAGGTCTGCATCATCGTAATCCGGGGGTGGTCGGCGCGGTGATGGCATCGCAAAGTGTATCCTGTGAACTTATTGCCGATAATATTCACGTTCACCCGGCGACCATGAACATCCTGTGGCAGATGAAAAAGCCTGATAAATTAGTGCTTATCAGTGACGCGGTACGTGTGGCGGGTTTACCGGAGGGCGATTATTTGCTCGACACCCGCACAATCTCCGTTCGTGACGATGCGGTTCGCCTTGAAGATGGTACACTGGCGGGCAGCATCCTGACATTGGATGTAGCCCTGCGGAAATTTCTGGCAGCGACCGGCGAAACACTCGACACCGCATGGCAGGTCAGCAGTCTTAATGCGGCCCGCGCCATTGGCATTGATGACCGCAAAGGTAAACTAGAACCCGGTTACGATGCCGATATTATTCTGGTTGATGAGGACTTAACTGTGCATCTGACCATCGCACAGGGAACCATTGTTTACAGAAGGGACACATAATGCTCCACATTGAACGCGAAATTAATGAACAGCCCGACGTTATCCGGCGGCTGATTAAAGAGACTGACCTTGACAAGCTTATCGCCGCCATCCGGGACTTTGACCCTACTTTTGTGATGATCGCGGCGCGAGGCACCTCCGATAACGCCGCCCGCTATGCGCAGTATTCATTTGGCATTCATCTAAAGCTGCCGGTGGCGCTGGCGACGCCATCCGTACACACGCTGTATGGCGCACAGCCCATTGTATCGCGGGCACTCGTCATCGGAATTTCCCAATCGGGCAGTTCACTGGATGTGCGTCAAGTGATTGAAGATGCCAACCAGCAGGGGGCGCTGACGCTCAGCATCACCAACGATGAAGAATCGCCGCTGGCCCAAACCAGCCAGTTTCATATTCCGCTAAACTGCGGCGAGGAAATCAGCGTGGCGGCTACCAAAACCTATACCGCCGAGTTAACAGCCATCGCGCTTCTTGTCAACGCACTGCAACCACAAACCGGGCTGGATAAACTGCCCGAACTGGTTAGCAGGACGATTCAGTCATCGGAGCGAATACAGGACTGGATTCAACGCTATCGTTACGCCAGCCATCTGGCGGTGATTGGACGTGGCTATAATTATGCAACGGCCTATGAGATTAGCTTGAAGGTCAAGGAACTGTGCTACATCACGAGCGAAGAATACAGTGAAGCCGATTTCCGGCATGGCCCGATTGCGGTTGTGCAGGATGGTTTTCCAGTGATAGCCGTCGCACCGCAGGGCAAAACGCTCCCTCTGATGCAGGACCTGTTAGCTGACCTTCGCACGAAGAATGCCGAATGCCTCGTGATTTCGAACGACGACGGTGCATTAAGTTATGCCATGTATCCGATGCCGCTGCCAGGTGATGTTCCAGAGTGGTTATCGCCCGTGACGGCGGTGATCCCCGGCCAGATATTTGCCATGCAATTGGCCTTAAGCATGGGGCACAAAGTTGACCGGCCAACCGGCCTCACCAAAGTTACCATTACGCGCTGAAGGTCAGGGTAGATTAAATCCCATGTACGTTGGCTACTGCACCGGTGGCTCGGAGGTCAAGTAGAAATTGGGTAGCACGATCTTCGGGCATGGTCACAGTGAAAGCGGTTGTCTCAGTGGCGTCTTTGGCTTCCTTCAGGCCCCACGAGGTATAGTTGCGAATGACTTTGATAACCTCAATCTTTTTTGGACCTACATCGACCCACTCAATCTGTAGTGTCACACCACTGGTCGAGGTTGGTGGAGATATAAATGCAGGAGATGAAGCTTCACCGGCATTAGCCCCGGCCCGCTCTAAATCACGCCGGAAGTCAGCAGCCACCGCGGCACTCAGATTTCTGGCGACCACGACTGGCATTTTCTCGGCAGCATCGGCAAAGTCTTTGGCTTCCTTCAGGCCAAGCCCGGTGTACTCGCGGATGACCTTAATGACTTCAATCTTCTTCGGGCCAAGCTGCGTGATGCTGACCGTCTCGTTGCCGGATGCTGCCCCATGATATGGTTCAGGCACGGTTCCACTGTGGGGCGTCAAAGGACCGGAATGTTCACGACTTGTCAACACACTGCGCACCACTATCATCAGAATGATGAGGCCAACGACACCACCGATGATCAGAATTTCCATAGAAATCACGGCAGGGGACACCCGGTTTTAGCCGGGTGGGGAATGCCGCTTACTCCTTTCTTGATTTGTATGATATAATTAGTTTATGAAGAGCAA
>JAKEEQ010000372.1 GCA_022616515.1 Chloroflexota bacterium
CAAAAACGAGGTCCTCGCCCGCCAGCGGATGGTTGTTGTCCAGCACAATCGTATCACCGTCAATGTCCAGAATGCTCATCACCGTGCTGTTGCCGTCGGGCAGTTTGATTTGCAGGTCCATGCCGATTTCGGGTTTCAGATTTTTGGGGAGTCGGTCGCGATTGATTTCGTAGACCAGTTCATCATCCCACTCACCGTAGGCCCGGGCTGCCGGGATGGTGATATGGGCGGTATCACCCGGTTCCATGCCGATAACCGCTTTTTCAAAATCGTCGAGCACTTCATCATTGCCGATGATGAATTCTATCGGTTCGTCTTCTTCGTCTTCCATGCCTCGACTGGCATCAAACACCGAGCCGTCAGAGAGTTTCCCAACAAAATGCACACGAACGGTATCACCCTTCTTTGCCTTTGCCATGAGCGCGACAACCTCCCATCTATCCTATGAATATATAGCCTGAGTCTAACAGGGTTTTTGACTGCTGTGCAGGTTATTTTTTATGAGTGGTGTACCTAAAAAAACGCCCCAATAGAGTGGGGCGTCTTGAGCAACGATCAATCTATAAAATTATTCGTCGCTGGTATCTTCTATTTTCTGGCTCTCAACCACAATGGACTGCTCTTCAAGGGTTTCCTCATCATCCTCCCAGCTTACAATCCAGATGCACAGGCCGGAGATGAGAATGGATGCCAGAATGAGTACAATCCAATTTTGTGTTGTCAGGCCCACATCGCGGGCTTCGTAAATAAGCAGCCCAACAATCCCCACTGACAGGACAATCCATGCCGAGATGCGGGGATAGCGATCAATAATCGATAGTACGTTGCCAATGACTGGCATATTGTTAATGCGTTCCACGGTTCCCTAAACCTTTATCTGTCGTGTTTAGAAGGGCGTCAGGACACGTTCTTCACGGAGTTTCTTGGAGAGAATGATGGTGCCATCCGGTTGGGTGGCCCGCACTGCCTCGCGCCATGCCGTGAAGTCAATATTTTCAATTTGTGTTTCCTCGTAGCCGAGCTTGCCCTTTAATAAGTTGATGAGTTCGCCATCCGTTTGCTGGTTGAGATAGATGAATGATACCTCGGCCTGCAAATCTTTAGATGCATCTTCCATGCCAGAGATTAATTGGGAAAGCACAGGTTCTACACTTACGCCCGGCAATATCACAATTTCGCTGGACTGCGAGATGAGATTTTCCACCACGAAGCCCACCGACCCGACCATTGTACCGTTTGTTTCGGCGACAAGATAGGATGTTTCGGTGAATGTCATGATAATGTCGGATTCTGAGAGTTTTGTGCCACGCGCCTTACTGAGCAAGGCCGCCAACGCATCGAGGTCTTCGCGCTTCGGGCGACGCACATCTAGTTGACCAACAACGGTGGGTCTGGGCTTGGTTGGATGAGTGGGTGACGTCGGTCCAACACCAGCCGTTTGTTCCGGAGCGAGCATTGCGGGCTGGACCGCTGCCATCGGACCGGGTTGTGGAGTTGGTGGTGCTGGTTCAGGTGTTGGCTCAAGGAAGGGTACGATGTATTTATCCCAGGCAGACTGAACCTGTGCCCATGTGTCGTTGACGTCGCCGTTATTTTTGATAACAACGGTCGCCTTCTCAATCTTCTCATCCTGTGGATTCTGGACCCGGATGCGTTTGATAGCTTCTTCCTGCGGCAGACCGCGTTTCTGGACGAGGCGCTGCAACTGCACTTTCGGGTCCGAATCGACTACCCAGATCGCATCGACTTTATCTGCCAGATCGCCTTCGAGCAATTTGATGGCCTCAACAACAACCACTTTGTGATTCGCGCGTTTGACAAGCGTATCAATTGCCTGACTAATGTAGGGGTGGGTAATGGCTTCGAGGCGGCGCAGGGCGATGGGGTGTGAAAAAGCAACCGTGCCTAACCGTGTGCGATCAATTCGTCCATCTGACCCAACGATCCATTTACCAAACCACTCAATAACGGGCCTGAAAGCTGGCGCATTGGGAGCCATCACCTGATGTGACAACAGGTCCGCGTCGATGGTGTATGCGCCAACGTGCTGCAACATTTTGCGCACGAGGCTTTTACCCGTCGCGATGTTACCCGTTACGCCGATAACATATTTTCCTTGCCAATGACCCACGGTTAAGCCCTCCGTTTAATTCGAGCAAATCTAAACTGAATTTTAACTTGCATGTGATTATCGAGCAACCCCAATGCCTACCATCACCTTTCCCTCAGCCAGCATAGCATCAACCATATCATCGGAAGTGCCTTCAGCATAAACCCGCAAAACTGGCTCTGTGCCGCTTGGGCGGATAAGTAACCAGCTACCATCATCCAGTGTAAATTTGACACCATCTGCCGTGCCAATGTTCTTAATGGTTTGTCCCGCCAGTGTAGCGGATGCGTTCTCGGCCAGACGATTTGCCATGATGTTCTTATCCACACGCTCGTTGATATAAAAATCATCCCGGCGGTAGACGGTGGGGCCATAATCTCTTTGCAACTGTTCGACAATTTCATGCAGCGGTGTACGATGTGTCGCTATAATTTCAAGGAGGAGCAAGCCCATCAACACACCATCGCCTTCGGGAATATGGCCCTTGATGCTAATCCCGCCTGATTCCTCGCCGCCAATCAACACATCACCTCTGAGCATGTGGTCGGCAATGTGATTAAAGCCAACAGGCGTCTCATAGATAGGCAGATTGTATTTGCTGGCAATCCGGTTCAACATGGCGGTGGTGCTTACCGTCTTGACCACATCGCCTGTCCAGCCGCGCTGTTCCACCAGATGCAGCAAGGCCAGCGACATAATGGTATGGGGATCGACGAAATTGCCTTTGCTGTCTAATGCACCTACGCGGTCTGCGTCGCCATCGGTGGCGATGCCAACATCGGCGTGTTCTTGCTGGATAGTCGCCGCCAGCATATCCAGATGCTGCCGGATTGGTTCGGGATGAATACCTTCAAAACCCGGATTCATGTAACCGCGAATTTCACGAATGTAGCAGCGGCTGCGCCCCAGCATTTCACGTATAGCACCCCGTCCCGATCCAAACATCGGGTCAGCCACAATCCGCAGTTCACCCTCCGAAATGGTATCAAGATCAACCAGTTCGCTGAGGTGTTCATAGTAGGACCATGACGGGTAGAAACGACGAATCATATCATCGTCCTGCGCCCGCTGGTAATCCACCATATTGGGGCCACGCGCCTCGATTTGCAGCCGCTCAAGGTAATGTTCGACTCGTTTGCAGGCTTCCGGCGAGGCCGACCCACCATGTTGCGACTTCAGCTTAAACCCGTTATAACGTGGGGGATTATGGCTGGCCGTAATCATCACTCCAGCGCAGGCATCTTTGGCTTTCACGTTGTATGATAGTGCCGGGGTAGGGGTATCGGTGCGGGTTTGCCACGCAACGATACCATTTGCGGCCATCACCCGTGACACTTCCGACGCAAATCTATCGGATAAGAAACGGGTATCATAACCAATGACGATTTCCGGGGTGTTGCCGTTGGTGACCAGCTCATTGTTGATATAATCGGCTACAGCCTGCGCCACCAATCGGAGGTTGGCAAAGGTAAAAGTCTCGGCGATGACAGCACGCCAGCCGTCTGTTCCAAAACGAATAGACATGGAGGGATAATTACTCCTCATCAAGTTCAATTTTATGCCGCGTCATTATAACACACGGATACTTACTTTCAGGTTGAAGATATAGTGAAAGAAATGTTCCACAGCGAAGTTACATCATTTTTAGGAGGTCAAGTATGTGGCGAGAGTTGTTAACGGCAACTTATCCCGACTGTATGCTGAACAAACCCATTCGAGCGCAAGAGATTTATTTTGTGGAGCGGACACTCGGCGTTCAATTTCCAGAGTCGCTGCGCCAGTTGCTGCAAGAAGCCAACGGCGGCACCGACGATGAAACGGGCTGGGTTCTCTGGGACCTGATGCGAGTTGAAAAACAAAATCTGGACCTGCGGTATATTGACACCCATATGCCCGTTGATCATTTACTTTTTTTTGCTGAGAATCGCAGCAGCGATTTATTTGGGTTTCCGATCATCAAGAAAAAAGTGAATACCGACCGGGTATATGTGTGGCGGCGTGACGATGACAGCCGGATTTACGTGGCCGCGTCACTTCAGGAATTCTTACAGCAGCGGCTGACGGGTGCGCTCACGGTTTAATCAAAAAAAACCGTTTGTTCGGAGGCTTGGTGTGGGCTAGTGGATGGTGATGAGTGCCTTGTTTTGTTCAACGTTGTCGCCCGGCGCGACATGAACATGGGCAATAACCCCGTCGCGGGGGGCTTTCAGTTCGTTCTCCATCTTCATCGACTCAAGGACAACCACCGTCTGCCCCTTTTTCACGTCCTGACCCTCGGTAACAGGCACAGCAACGATACCGCCGGGCATCGGTGAGCGGATAACGACTTCACCGGATGATGCGCCCATCAGACCGCCGCCAGCGGCTTCAGCAAGGCGTAAGGCCCGTTCGTCTTGCACCAGAACTTCGTACTGGTCACCCCGAATCAACACGTGATACTTTCCGTCGCGTTCTTCGACGACTGCTTCAAAGGATATATTGTCAATAATCAGGGAAAAAACGGAATTGCCTTCCATCGCCCGGAAATCGACGAGTCGTGGGTCGCCATCAACTGCGATGTTGCCGTCGCTGTCAATTTCGATTTCAAATCGTTTATTGTTGACTGTTGTGATATATTTCATGCTCTGCTCGTGGGGTGCAAGCTAAATCTTGCGCCTATTATAGCGCGACCAGTCTCATTATTCCATTGTGCGGATAAGGCGGGCGGGGTTACCTGCTATGATGCTCCGTTCTGGAAATTTCCCGGTTACGACCGAACCGGCACCCACTACAGAGCCAGAACCTATGTTTGCTCCCTTCAGTATGATGGAGTGGGCACCGACTAGAACATCATCCCCAATGATGACAGGTAACAACGTACCACGACTGGAAGGATTGACTTTTCTTACGTCCGGGTCCAATTCATGTCCGTCCGTATCAAGGATCATCGTTCCTGTCCCAATCAAACAACGTTTACCAATAACCACAGATACAGCAGAGTAGATGCGTACTCCGGTCATCGCTGTATTTTCGCCAATTTCAACATAGGCATTGCGTGAAAGTGTTCCAATGTGGCAGGGAGACATAGGTCTGACAACACTACTGTTTCCTCGTGAGAAAAACGATACATTTTTCCCAATAATTATCTGGCTGTTGCCATCACGTCGTATATGAGTTACTCCTCGGAACTTAACGTTGCCCTGAAGTTTGGTCCCATTACTTTGTAGAACATAGCGAGCATAGCACCGATCAACGAAATGGTAGAAAAGCGTACGAGGGCTTCGAATAAGTCTACGTATCACAGCAATTCCCTTATCGCGATGCCAATATTCAACAGTGCTTCCTCTTGTCCCGCCGCCATCGTTGATGTGGTTTTCGGCGTCAATTCTGCCATTGGTTCAATAGGGTCAATTAAGTCATCCAATTCACCCGGCGTGTTGATAATAGGTTGGTCACCCAGCAAAGCCGGATAATAATCGGGATATGGTCCATCCAGTGCAAGACAAGCCGTGCTTACCCCGGCATATTGAGCAAAGGCCATTGTGCTGAAGTCATGCACGGCGATGTCGGCCAGTGACAGTGCCTCGATCAGGGGAATCTGACTGTCAAGAATATCCATTTCGTGATAATAGGCGGCGATACGACTGCTATGTGCCGATGGGTGGGGGCGAATCATCCAACGTACCTGACCATTGGTGGATAGCAAAAAGTCGTATGCTTTCTGGTGATAGGCTTCGGTGAGATTTGGCGAAAAGAAAACGCCGACTTTTTGACCAGACTGAACATCATATTCGCGACGAACCGCCTCCCTGATGTGCTCGTCAAGGCAAAACGCCCGGTTTGAACCTGTCACGACAATGCGCTGTTCATCAACACTGCGTTCCATCAACCACTGCCTGTCAACCTCACCCCAGACACAGATACGGTCAGACACCAGCGGATGATATAACCATTCCTGCCCCAGAAAACCATGCTGCAAGAATACTGTTTTGATACCCAGTTTTCTGGCAGCAATGAGCAATGGACGTGCATTGACGAAATATTCTGATGTGAGAACAACAACTTTCGGTGCTGTTTTCGATAGAAGCTGGCTCGCTGCACGGTACTTATAAATTAACTGGACAATCTGGTAGTCAAGCCAGTGGACAAAAGCGTCGCTTAACTGAAATTCACGCTGAATAGTCATGGCTATCTCAGTTAGCGTCGTGCGGTCGGAGGAAGTTAGCGGGTTAATCGGGGAAAAAGAGTCAAAAGTGGCCCGCAATCGACTCCGGTAGGTCTTGTTGTGGATTTCGGAAGCGGTATTTCCGTGAGTTGACAACCAGTTCATTATCGGGTCAATCTGGTCACGTTCGCGCTGGGACTTACCCATTCTGACAAAGGCAACCTCGGCGGTCGAATTCTGGGCATAGGCAAAGTTAGAGAAGCGTTTCAGAACAAGCACGTTGGGCTTTGAGTATCGTTGATAAGTGCTGGATTGAAGACAATCAGTGAAAAAAGACTGGCGAAGTGCTTTTGATACATCTATCCCTTGAATGATAATGTTTTCAACCAGTTTCGAAAAATGACTGAGATGTTCATCGGCATGTCGGTCATTTATATGTGTCATTCTTTCTCTCTCAACTGAATTGTATCCCGATCTTAATAGTCTAAAACGGGCGAGTTATTGTCAATATACCTTTTGATCAACTCAGTACGTGCGAACACAATACCCGACGAATCACGACGTATTAAAGCAATTGCCTCGCGAATCTTTTACAAATCTAACAGCCGATTAAAGGAACCAAATATTGTGCCAGTAACTTCTGCAATAGGTTCAATCCTGTTCCAGGGTTCGAACAACCTTTGCAGGATTACCGGCAATCAAACTGTAGGGAGGGAATTCGCCGGAGACCACGGCCCCCGCGCCCACCACCGACCCGCGACCAATGACTGAGCCTTTGGTGACAAAAACACGAATGCCAATGAATACATCTTCTTCAATGATAATGGATGCTGACGCTCCACGATTGCGGGATTCTTTCTGGCTGCGCTGGCTGGCCTGTAATGGGTGGATGTCCGAGTCAAGGAGGACACTATCGGCACCAATCATGCTGCGTGCTCCAATATCGATATGGTGCATACACCAGATTTTGGAGCTGTTAATTCCCACATTATCACCGATTTCCAGATGTGCATGACGCGACATGGTTGCCACAAAACTGACAAGGCCAGGCTCTACACGACTTATGGGGCGTGATAAGATTGTGACACCCTTCCCGACGTTGAACGTGCTGCCCGGTGTACAAACGACACGCGGCATACCTGAAATCGTCATTGTGTCAACATTATCAAGACCCACAATGTGCGTTAAATAAAAAGGGGCAAATATGCGATCAATGAAATGATTATAAGCCACGAAAGGAATATGTATCAATCGCATCAACCTCATCATTTTGTGTACTCCAGACACATTTCACAAATGGCATTAACTGAGTAATCGCCATGATTAAACATCGAAACGGTGTAGGACGGTTCCAGATCATAGCCGGGTTTGAGTCCGGCCAGCAAAGAACTCAACTGCTCCTGTTCCTCAATAAGATGTTGTTCGCCAAGCAGTGACGGGTAATAATCGGGATAAGGGCTATCAAGCGTTAAACAGGCCGTTTGTATCCCCGCATACACCGCAAACTGCATCGAACTAAAATCGTGAACGGCCAGATCAGCAACCGCCAGCGCCTCTTCCAGAGGAACGCTACCGGGAATTACCTTCATCTCAGGATAAAATGCGGCTACGGCCTCGTCATG
>JAKEEQ010000373.1 GCA_022616515.1 Chloroflexota bacterium
GGCATATTCATTGCTGATGTGCCACAGGATAACCGCCGGATGATCTTTGTAGCGTGTCGCCACTGCCCGCGCCATATTCCCGCTTAAACGGCGATAGTCCGGTGAATTGGGGCAGTAGTTGACACGCCCGCCGTGTCCATTCCGTTTGCCTCGTTCATCAGATCGCAGCATTTGCGGATAGGCTTGCGACATCCAGGCAGGTTGGGCGGCGCTTGGCGTGGCGAGAATTGCTTTGATTCCGTTTGCATCAAGACAGTTCAGGAGATCATCGAGCCACTCAAATGTGAATTGTTCTTCCGAGGGTTGCAGTGAAGCCCAGCTAAAAACGCCTACGGTGGCAACCGTGATTCCCGCCTGCTGCATGAGGCGAAAATCCTCATCCCAGACCTCGCGAGGCCATTGTTCCGGGTTGTAATCACCCCCATGCCAGATATAAGGCGCTTTTTGAAATGAAAACACAGATAAATTTCCTTTATTTTTCACCGGGTATCAAAGAACTGTTTTGTTTCCTTTTGACGAATGTGAGTACTCACATAGACCTAAAGAATATACTGTGAACACTCGCAAGTCAAACGTGGTTAAATGTTGGGTGTACGAACGACTTGTCACCGAATCTAGATTTGGGTCCCTTTCCTGCGGCGGGACACGTGGGTTTTCGTAGGGACGCCCAACGGGGCGTCCGTTAGCTACGAATTGACATGTCTGACAACCTGTTCGCAGTCCCTAAATGTTGAATGGTTCAGACAGTGCAAAAGAAAATGAGACCAAATGCCAGACTGGTCTTCTCTGCTGTCTCGTGCTACTTTATTGTGGTTGTTCGGAATTGAACTGAGGAAACATAGAAGTGGATGACGTTCGCGAAAAACTACGCACCTACATCACCCATGAATTAATCCGCGATCCGGGGTATACCCTGAAAGATGATGAGGAAATCATCACGGGCGGGTTAATCGATTCCTTTGCACTGGCTGAACTGGCCGTATATATTGAAGGCGAATTCGATGTCTACATTCCAGACCCGGATTTAACGGTAGCCAAAATGAACACACTCAACCAGATTTATGACCGGGTTATGCGCGATTTAGCGTTATGAGGTTGTTACCCACCGGGGAAACATTGGCGCTCCCCGCATCTGACAATTCGCCCGCCATCATCTATCTGGAAACCGGTCAGGAACCAATTACAATCACCCGTGCTGACCTCAATCGCGAGGTGGAACGTTACGGTGCAGTACTGGCACAATCAGGTATAAAACCTCGTGATCTGGTCATCATTGCTCATGTCCAGAATCTGGAAAGCATCTATGCCTTCTGGGGCACACTGCTCATCGGGGCTGTTCCCTCCATGTTTCCGACCCTGACCGAAAAATTAGATCGCCAGAAATACATGGACAGTATGGCCTTGCTGGTGAAGCACTCAGAGGCACGGGCTGTGCTCACCACCGTTGACTTTGCGCCGGAGATGCGAGCCATTGTTGGCTGTGACGTGTTTGACTCCGAGCAACTGTCGGCATATGTCACGCAGCCGGGTGTTTATCACACCCCATCTCCCGAAGAAATCGCCTTTCTTCAACATTCAAGTGGCACAACCGGCCTGCAAAAAGGTGTAGCGTTATCCCATCGCGCCGTGCTCAACCAGCTTGCCAGTTACAGCGATGCGTTAGGTCTCGCCACCGATGATGTAATTGTAAGCTGGCTGCCTCTCTATCATGACATGGGCTTGATTGCGGGATTCCTGCTGCCGCTGGTGTTGGGGATTCCCCTTGTATTGATGTCGCCGTTTGATTGGGTCCAGCATCCAGCCATGCTGCTCAAGGCGATTGATACCTACGGTGGGACATTTTGCTGGCTTCCCAATTTTGCCTATAACCATTGCGCCCGTCGCATTCGCAAAGGTGACATTGAAGGGTTGGATCTATCGCATGTGCGGGCTTATATCAACTGCTCCGAGCCGGTACGTCACTCAAGTCATCAGTTGTTTCTTGAGCGGTTTGAACATCTGGGTGTACGCGCTGGTCAACTGGCGGTCAGTTATGCAATGGCTGAAAACACGTTCGCAGTAACGCAAACCCCAATCGGTGAACCTGCCAATCAGCACACAGTAGACCGTCATATGCTCGAAAATGAACGTCGCGCCGTGAACAGCGATGCTCCCGGTGCACTCGTACAGGTCTCATGTGGGCCAGCCATTGCCGGTGTGGATGTTTGCGCGGTTGATGAGCAGGGCCAGCCACTACCAGAGCGTCACGTCGGCGAAATTGCCATCAAAAGCAATTGCATGCTCACCGGCTACTATAAACGCCCTGATTTAAATGCTCACATTTTCACTGAGGAAGGCTGGTATTTGACCGGCGACATGGGATATATCGCCAACGGGGAAGTCTATATCGTCGGGCGTAAGAAGGACCTTATTATTTCTGGCGGCAAAAACGTCTATCCGCAAGATATTGAGGCAATTGTAAACACCATTGATGGTGTGCATCCGGGACGCACGGTTGTCTTTGGTGTCCCCGATGAGCGCGAAGGTACTGAACTCATTGCCGTTATCGCTGAAACCAGCATCACTGATAAGGATGAACAACAAACCATTATACGAAACATTCGCCGGACTATTGCCGAACAGACAACCATCACTGCCACCTATGTTTCACTGGTAGACCGTCAATGGCTGCTGAAGACTTCTAGCGGCAAGATTGCACGCGCTGCCATTCGAGATAAGTGGCTTGCGGAGCGACCATGAACGTTATCTCTCTAGAGTTTCTCCTGTTTACAGGGGCTTTTTTCGCGCTGTACTATATTTTGCCAGCCCGGTTGCAGAACTGGATTTTGCTGGCCGCTTCCTTTGCTTTTCTGGGGTTGTGGGCGCTTACGTTTGCGGTGGTAGTTGGCCTGCTCACACTCATTAATTATTGTATTGGTCGCGGCATCACCGGAAAGAATACACGCTCGCGGTGGTTATTGTGGTCGGGTGTGGTTTTGAATATATTGTCTCTGGCCTACTTTCGCTACAACGATTTCTTTGTCGTCGAAATGGGTGACTTTGTAGACGCAATCGGCTTGCCATTCAACACTGAAAATCTACGTTTTATTTTGCCAATCGGCTTATCCTATTTTGCCCTGCAAAATATCTCGTACCTGATGGACATTATTAACGGCGTCATCGAGCCAGAACGCACTCTCCTCCACTACGCGCTGTACATGACCTATTTCCCCAAAACGATCTCCGGCCCCATTGAGCGTGCTCGTGAATTTATCCCGCAACTTTCCATTAGACGCACACTATCCAATGACAATTTCAGCGACGGCTTCGTGCTGCTGTTTCAAGGGACATTCCGCAAAATTGTGCTGGCGGATGTCCTGCTGACAATTATCCCGGACAACGTTTTCAGCGAACCGCATGAATTTAGCTCACCGGAATTGCTGGTCTGGCTCGTGGCCTATGCTTTTGCCCTTTACAACGATTTCGCCGGATACACCAAATTTGTGCGTGGCATCAGCTTGTTTTTCGGCATAACGTTAAGCCGCAATTTCAGTACGCCCTATTTTTCCCGCAACTTCAGCGAATTCTGGCAGTGCTGGCATATTTCACTTTCCAATTGGCTGCGTGACTACATCTTCAGCCCACTCACTCGCGCACTGCTCCGTCGAAAGTACAAGAGCCGCCACGCGATGTCGATCATTGTGCCACCGCTGGTCACCATGCTGGCAAGTGCACTGTGGCACAATATAGGGTTGGCGATGCTGATGTGGGGGATGTTGCATGGCATATATCTAATTGTCGAGCGATTCCGGGCGCTTTATTTTCGCAGCAAACCACCCCAACAACAACCCGTCTGGCGACAGGGCATCGCTATGGCCTCTGTGTTTGTGCTGGCCGTTTTTGCCTGGATCCCATTTCGGGCAACCAGCCCGGAAGATGCCCTTGTCTATGCTGCTCGTCTGTTTTACATGAGTGGTAAGTTCGACTGGGGCTTTCATTTACACATCGTGTTTTTTGCGACGCTGGCTATTACACTTATAATGGATGTCGTCGAATATCATTGGGGCGAAACCATATATCGTTTCCTACCCGTGATGGCTCAGGCATTTTTGATGAGCGTGACATTGATTATGATGGTGCTGGTGCTCATGGCCCGCAGTGATACACCACCACCGTTCATCTATCAAGGATTTTAGTGAAAGTGAAATTTAAATTGTTTGTGGTGACTCTGTTGGTACTTGTTTCTATACTTCTTCCGTTTGAGATAGCTGCTCGAAGTGACTATGCGACGGAACACTTGCTCCCACCGAGTTATAATATGAACACGACTATTTTTGAGTTGCAGCTCTATCTGCTGGACCAGCTTGAACGTGACGCAGGACAGGTCGATTGTATTTTCCTCGGGTCGTCCATTGTGTTACAGGGCATTAACCCTGCTGTTGTTGAGGCTGCCTATCGCGCACAAACAGATGAGGAAATCCAATGCTTTACCTTTGGTATCACTGGCCTGGTTGGGCAGTCGGCTGGTCTGGTCGCGCCGATCCTCGTGGAGCGCTATCAACCCCGCCTGTTGATCTACGGTACGTCGCCCCGCGAATTTGCCGCGCGAATGATCAATGAGGCCACGCTGGACATCAATGAGAACAGTTGGATTGAGTACAAAAATGGCAATTTCAACTGGCAGGGCTTTTTTATCGAACATTCGGCGGCCTATCGTTATTATCTGCGCTATCAGGACTGGCTGTCACCTGACTTTGAGGAAATACTTAACCGGTTTACCAATTTCGAGAACTTGCTGACTGACGATGGGCATCTTCCCAACTTCAATATGCTTTTTGATGTCAACATCCCGGCTGTGCCCGGTAATGTGGCGGAAGAACGTCCAATTTTCAGGCGTCTCAGTGATTTTCAGCCGAATGAACGCGATGTGAACGGGGTGGAAGCCATCGCCCGACTGGAACAAGATACGGCAACACGAGTTGTAATTCTCGAAATTCCAACCCATTCGTCCTTTGTTAACTACTTTGATAATGGCCTTGAGGGGTACAACGAGTTCACGGTGGCAATGCAAGATCTCTCAAATCGGTACAATGTTCCCTTCTGGCAGCCTCGACACTTGAATCTCATTCCTGATGAATTCTGGACTGACCGCACCCATATGAACGCCAATGGTGCCCTGATATTCAGCGATTGGCTGGGTACACAACTTGGTCTTGCCGCAGAGGTGGGATTACTGGACGAGGAGATTCCAGAAAATTTGTTGACAGCAACGCCCGCTCCAGATATGCCACCGCAGGACATAGCAACTTTCTATGATAACCCGTTCGGATTAAGCGATGTCGCTTCTACCGAATATCCGCAGTTTGATAGTTATCGTTATATCCCGGAAGGAGTCGTTATTTTTGATCCAGATGATACACCGGGTGATTTGCGGCTTTACCGCTATAACATTGGGGGCAATATAGCCCGGCTTGATGACCCGGCGTATCGTCGTCAATCGTTCGAAGTTCTGCACCTGTTGGGTCGCATCCAACAATTTGACGATTTTCCGGCAGATGTGCAACCTGCATTACAGGCATGGCGCGACACCGGAGATGCCTCCTATCTCAAGCAAGCCGGGATTGATTACCTGATGATCCCATCAGTCTGGCTGATGCTTCAGGCTGATACGCTCGTCAATCCTCAACAGCTTGAGTTTGTCCGAGAGTGGAAGCACTGGAATATAGGCGTGGTTTATCATCTGTATCGCATCAGGTAAGCTTATATCGCCGCACATAAAGATGGCAGTGGTAACATATTGACTGATGAATGATTTTATAGAGACGGATGGGTTATTCGTCGGAGGGGCGCGGTACACCGCGTCCAGTGCCAATTGCATTATGCTGTCCCTGCGGGAATCGTGAATGATCGTAGGGACGCCATAGATGGCGTCCGCCAGCCAATGCACCAGGCTAATCAACTCCCATCGTTGCCCGTTTATTTTTTCAAATTGCATCAGTGTAAATGCGTCGTTTTTTCTTTTAGCATAACAGCTCTTCGATCATCACGACTCCCTCCCCCCCATCAACCCATGAATGGGGAAACTTTTAAGACGGGCTTCCTGGCGCTGTCAGTTCCCTCTCCTTTTCTCCCCATGAACGGCTGGCGGAGGGACACTTTTAAGATAATAAGGGCGCGAAGTGAAGCTGGATAGGAATAAGGTCAAATTCAAGACGATTGAGCCGGGTTTTAACCCA
>JAKEEQ010000374.1 GCA_022616515.1 Chloroflexota bacterium
ACAAGAATCCGTCACAATTAAAGGACGGGCGCGTCCTGGTTGTGGGTGCGGGCAACTCCGGTGCGGAGATTGCCCTCGAAACGGCTCGCACTCACCCGACGTGGCTGGCGGGTCGAGATGTTGGCAGCGTCCCGTTTCGCATCGACACGTTTGTGGCACGGCACTTTCTCGCACCATTGGTACTGCGCTTTCTCTTCCATCGCGTGATGACGTTGGACACGCCCATTGGCCGGAAAGTGCGTAAAAAGTTTCTTAACCACGGGATGTCGTTAGTACGCACCAAACCCGACGACATCACCGCCGCCGGAATTGAGCGCGTTCCCAGAGTAACTACTGTGCGGGATGGACTGCCGGTGCTCGAAGACGGGCGAGTGCTTGAGGTGGCAAACATTATCTGGTCTACAGGCTTCAATCACGGCTTCGCGTCGTGGATTGACCTGCCTATCTTTGGTGATCAAAACGAACCGCTGCACAATCGTGGAATCGTGGAAAGTGTACCCGGGTTATACTTTGTCGGATTAAACTTCCTATATGCCATCTCGTCAGCACAGATTCACGGTGTTGGGCGAGATGCAAAGCGAATTGCCGATAACATCGCCGCCCGTTCAACTGCCTCAGCCCACGCTCTCGATGCGGCGAAGCTAACATCCGGTGAGCCACATATCGCATGATGGGATGCCAAAAAGCACCCCCTCTGTATCACAATCGCAAACGGTTGAGAGGGGAACATTTATCCAAAAAGCCGCTGTAATGGGAAAGGTCATTGCTGTTGTTGGCAGCGGACGCCCCGTTGGGCGTCCCTACACACCATCTGTATACTGGCGATTCGCCTTTAAACGAACGGCTCCGTAGGGACACGGCAGTGCCGTGTCCGCCTGCCTTCCAGGTTCTGCAACGCATGTCATCCCACTGCTGTTGCCGCTGGAGACCACACCGGGCTTGATTCATTTATATCCGGTGTCACCGTCAGGTTTTCCAGAAATGCGTCGTCGGGGTGGGCACGGAAGATGTCAAACTGCCCATCCACTTCACCCGCGAAAGTCAACCATGCACTGTCCGAAGACCATGAGGGACGCTCTCCGAGACTTGCGTTATCGCTAATCTGTTGAACCACTTTTGTTTCGACATCAACCGTATAGAGCGAACTACCTGAATTGAAAGCTAGATAACGCCCATCCGGTGACCACGAAAATAGTCCGACAATGGATAAATCCTCGGTGAGCACTTCAATATCCAGCCCATCCGGTCGCATCCGGTAGATACCCTCTGGCCCCAGACAATCCGACACAAAAGCAATCCACTCACCATCCGGTGACCAGGCCGGGCGTCCGCCGTTGCAGTCGGAGATAGACTGGGACTGAGAGCCATCGGGATTCATGATGTGAATTGTCGAGCCACCGCCGGGATTTGACTCAAAGACAATCCACTGACCGTCCGGTGACCACTCCGGCGAACTGTTCCAGAATTCATCATTGGTCAGATTCCGGCTGACCCCGGTGCTGCCATCCACCGCGATAATATCCGGCAGGCCCGCTGTCACGTTGGCGACAAACAAAACGGTGCTGCCATCCGGTGACCATGCAGGCGGGGAGAATAATGTCTCGACATTCTCCTGATCTGCGATACGCACGTTACTCCCATTAGCATTCATGATAAAGCCGCGCTTCCGGTAGCGATTGCCCACATTTTCCGGGTCATCCGCGCCGATGAAGGCCACCTGCTGCCCGTCCGGGGACCATACGGGCATTTGCTCGGTAATTTCCGGCGTACGAGTCAACTGCCGCACATCCTCACCATTCACACGCATCACATACAGGTCAGGACCCTCCGCACTCTCAGCTACGAACACAATTTGTTCGCCAACAACGGGGGCAGATGTTGTCCCTCCCGACGCCATCTGAACCATCGTGCGTATTTCACCCGGCGCTCCACTCAGATCAACACCGTCGCGGGTCGCCAGATTCACGCGATAGGTGTAGGTTTTGCCGTCTGGCGGAACAAACCCGCTGATGGGGTCGGGTTCGTAGTTGGTGAAGAGCACGACAAGTTCTTGACCGTCCGGCGTGATGTCAAAGTTTGTAATGGTGTGGGCATTCGGGACAAATGACTTCAGGCTGACGACCGTCTCAAAGGCCCCGGTCGGCACATGGAAACGACAAATGTCACCCGGCGAATCGGTTCCACAGGCAGCGAAAACATTATCACCGTGCAGGGCGGGCCTGAGTTCGGCGACGCTTTCTGGCAGCACAAAACTTCCCTGCGGTGTTCCTGCCCGGTCAAATAACACTAAATGCAATTCGCGCTGATAATTATCGCCTGTCAGGCGAACTTCCAACGCCGCCAGCCTGTGTCCAGTGGATGACCACGCTGTGTCAATAATAAAGCCGCTCTCCTCAATGGAATACACATGGTACGATTCGCCGCTGTTGAGGTCATATACATTGACGGTGCTGGCAAAACTCCGAAACGGATCGCCGCTTAAGTAGGAAAAAACCGTGCCATCGCGCGACCAGACCGGATTCCAGTTGGCATCACCCGTCGTTGAAGTATACGCCGTGTTGTCGCCGCTGTTCAGGTCCAATCCCAATATATTGGTCGCCTCTAAACCTTCCTGCTGGGCCAGATACAAAACCGTATTACCATCTGGCGAAATACTCTCGACCTTCAGCAAGCCTTCGGTGCGAGCAATAATATGCTCCGAACTGGCAACGAGCCTTTTCCCCGAACCATCCAATCCCTGCCAGTAGTACCCGCTGCGGCTTTCGTCGAAAGTTCCACGGTCATTCAGGTGTACTGCGTAATAAAAGAAACCTGCTTCTTCGTCATTTTGCGATAAGGACGGATGAACAACGCCGGTGAGCGTGAATGCAACCGTCAATACAACGATGATCATCTTGATAATGTTGTCTTGTTGATTAACCACGATTTATGCTCTCTCGTATTTCAATAAGATGCGGTGAGGTTTAGTTTAGTCAAGATAAACAATCTGCCCAATTGAAGGGATGTCATCCACTAAAACAAACAGGATGTAGTATCCTTTTGGTACCCGGATTGAGTCCGAAGGGATGCTTACCTCTACTTCGGTTTGACTGTTTGTGGTTTGACTCTGACTAAAATTTAACTCCAGGAAGCGCGGAACACCGCCTTCCATCCAGTGAGATTGTGCGCTCAACCCGATTAGTACAACCTTGCTTATCGCATTGGTGAATGAGACCGAAATATTCAGAATCTGTCCATAATTTAAACGAGATGAGGATAACCTGTCGATTTGAGGGCGTATTCCACGAAACAAATAAGGTGGGCTGAATGCCTCGATACTTTTGTTGGAATCAGCAGGTGGGTTAAAGCCCGGTTGGTTTACACCGGCGGTAATGATAACTCGCCCGTCTGGAATCAATAGCATAATTGCATGATACTCGCGGAAATCGCCCATATCTGTCATCCGCTGCCATGTATCGGTCTGAGGGTCGTAGAGGTCAACGCGCTTCAACTGCTGCCACTCATTAACAGGGTCCGGGCTGTTAGCATCTTCCTTTTTACCACCCGCCACCAATATTTTGCCTGTTGGCAGCATAAGAACTTTCGCCATGGAACGGATCGTCTCAGGACTGCTTAACAACGACCATGAGTCGCTGGCGGGGTCATAGACTTCGACCATTGAACCGTTATCTGATAGTGCCGGGCGACGAATACCAATAATAATTACCCGACCATCTGGCAAAAAAAGCGCTGTATGGTCTGGATGATCCCCGATTCCCGGTCTGTGTGGGTTTGTCTCATCCGCTTATGTCCTGACTTCAGCCCGATTCGGCTGCACAAAGTCGCCTGTCGCTCGCCATTGACCTGTGGTTGGATTATAGAGTTGAGGTGGCTCCCAGGTAAGCAAAACCTCCCCTGTCAACAATAAGATAGCTGGACCAAAGCCGCCCGCACGAAGCATCGAGCCGGTCATACGGCTTTCGCGTGTCTCCGGGTCAAGAATTTCACAGGAGTCAGTGCGAAGCAGATCAGGTTGCTGGCCCCCGCCAAACAGCAGGAATTTGCCATCCGGCAGACGAGCAAAACCCGGATACCAGCGTGGCTCATTGAGATCAGGCCAATTCTCCCAAACATTACCAGTGGGGTCATAGGCTTTAACAGTCGCAATTGCTTCTTCATCGCCGCTAAAGTTACCTGCATCATCAATCGTTCCGCCTGCGATAATCAGTAAATGCCCATCGGGAAGTAACGTAGGCATATGGCAGCCTTGCTCACTGCTTGAACGCGCTGCCGGGCTTGTTTCTCCTGTGATTGGATTAAAGAGAATCGGGTCAGTGGCATCATGGCAATAAAAGATGCGCCCATCGGGCAGTACCGAGCCAGAATTTGTCCCTCCAAATGTTTCTGGCTCAGTTGAGCCAACCACTTGCCATATGCCCGGATGCTGGTCAAGCCCTAAACTAAAATCGGTCTCGATATCTGCATCTGTCACAGTCAGCGGTATTTCTTGATATTCTCTGCCAGGCGCAGAAACGCCAAGCATATAAGTAAGGGAAGCTGGCACCAACAGCAGATAATTTCCTGATGCATCGGTTCGTGCTTCTTGGAAAAATGAGTTGTGGCTTGCCAAGCCTGTTACTCTTGCGCTGGCAATGGGATTGCCTTCACTGGTGAGCACCTGCCCGCTGAGCGAAACAGTTGGTTGAGCCTGCACGAAACGAGAAGAAATGCCCGCCAGAGTACTTACGGTGAAAATACGCAGAAACTGACGTCTTGAAAACATTTTTCAGCACCATCCCACTAAAGAATGATATAGGCGTTACGCAGTTGAAAAATGAGATAAACTAAAAGCAAAAAATGAATCCAGCCAAAGTGAATGAATACGACTATATCAATTTCCTAATTGCGGCA
>JAKEEQ010000375.1 GCA_022616515.1 Chloroflexota bacterium
ACACGCCCGACAACTTCATGGGGCATCGGTGAAGTCATCACCACGCAGCACGACTTTGGCGACCTGCCCGCGGGCGAGTATCGCATCCGGGTTGGCTGGTATGACCCCATCACAGGCCACCGCATTCCGCTTGCGAATGGCGACGATTCGATATTTTTGTCGGTGCCGCTGGTGGTGGAATAGTAGACCGAGATTGCCAGAGTTGGCACTAGAGAGGTTCGTAAAGCCCGTTTCCCCGATATAGTACCAAACCCAAGAATTCAAATATGCCTCCGATGGTTGTAAAGTTGCAACCACCTTCCTTAGCACAGTCCGGCATATTTTGATTAAACCATTCTCTCGTAAAAGGCTCACCATTGCTGATTCGTTGATATGCCTGATGCCATTCGCTAACAGTGATGCCTTTTTCGTAAGGTTTGTGCGTGTTTTTGTGATTGGGAATTTGATAAATCAGGGCTTCTTCTCCGTGCCTTTCTCCCCAACCTTTAATAACAAAATCGCCTCGTGCAGCAGGTTTAGGAATGACTGTTTTCGGTTTGACTCTCTGCTTGATTTCGTCAACTATATTCATGAGTGGGTCCTATTGTTGCCTTTGCTATTTGCCATCATCTCCTATTGGCTAGATGGCAATTTGACTCCCACGGTCATTATACTCGATTTAGTGCTGCTCCACATATTATGTGAAGGGTGTGGACGTATTTCAGTCTGCTGGCACAGTCGCCACTTTTTAAGCTACCTGTCTGCACCCCATGTTTGAAAAGTTAGACGCACACGCCAACTCAAAATGGCGCTGTGCGGCCAAAATAAATATTTTTGGTTTGTATTGCGTTGGCTCCTCACTGTCACGGACGCGCCGTTGCGTGTCCCTACATATGTACCTCTATACCTGTTCAGCATTATAGAACAATCGCTTTGGCTTGTGTCGAACATCTGGAAAACCATTACATTAGTTTCTGGTGATGATTCTGACACGCACGCATCTGATAACTTGTTCCACAACCTTTGGGTGCGTTGCCATGCGCCCTTACTTAATCCCCTCGCATTCTTCCATCCTTCCACCCTTTGCATTAAGCGTTTTCCTTAATCAGCGCAAAAGCCGCACAGGTAAGCTGAAAACTGATAACTGACCACTGCAAACTTGCCCAACAAAAAACGCTCCCCAAGCTGAGGAGCGTTGTTTTTGTCGAAGTTGATTTAGTGGCGGTGATTGGCCTCAATCAGATTGGTTTTGCTGCGAACCCACTCATAGAACTGCGGCGTGGTTTTTTCGTACTGGTTGGTGCGGAGGACTTTCGCCTCGTTTTCGTTGTAGGCTTTCGCCACAGTTACATGCTTGTCGCCGATGAACTTGACGAAGTATTGGATATCCATGATGTTGCTCACTTTCCGATGTGTTTTGTGAATGTTTGAAGACATCCATAACAAGCAAAATCTATTTTGTTCCAAAATTCACAATCGAAATTATACGCCTATTCCCATAGGCTGTCAACAGATGAAACGTTTAAGATTTCTATGATTTTTGAGGGCAATTTTGCTATTGACAGGCAGGTTGTGTATCCCTGTCGGTTGGTGGCGGATGGCATGATTGCTATGCCCCGCAGATAATCGGGCTATGCTTCGCCGGACACGATATATCGTGTCCCTACATTTATCCCAACATTTGTGTAGGGACGGCATATATGCCGTCCGCTGAACGAGACTCCATTAATTGCGAGACAGACCAATTTTCGCATCCACAACCAGAAAACGACAGAGAAAATCAACCGAGTTCGCTACTCTACCATAAGCACCACGCACAAGCGCTAGTCACCATGTACTACCTCAGCACCCAGCACTCAGAACTCAGCACTTTCCCTTAGCGCAAATGCCCGGAATGTGGACAATAGGGGCATACCGACCACAGGGAAGCCAGACCATGCCGATTTCTGCTGATTTCAAAGGACGACTCTATCCCCATCTGGAAGCAATTGCGGCGCACTTTGGCACGCCGTTTCATGTGTATGACGAAGCCGGTATCCGCCAGACCGCGGGACAACTCAAGACCGCTTTTCACGCTGTCGAATTCAGAGAATTTTTCGCCGTCAAAGCCCTGCCCAATCTCACCATAATGCGGATACTGCACGATGAAGGTTTCGGCTTTGATTGCAGTTCAATTCCAGAACTGATTCTGGCGCGGGAAATCGGCGCACAGCCCGACGATATCTTATTCACCAGCAACAACACCAGCGCGGAAGAATTTGCCGCGGCGCTGGCTTATGGCGGCTGCATCCTCAATCTGGACGATATTTCGCTCATCGACAAAGTACCGGACATGCCCGATTTGATTTCATTCCGCTATAACCCCGGCTCCCAGAGTTCCGGCAACAGCATCATTGGCAATCCCATAGAAGCCAAGTTCGGCCTCGCGCATGAACAAATTGTGGACGCTTATCGTATGGCACGCGAACGCGGCGCAACCCGTTTTGGATTGCACGCCATGATTGTCTCCAACGAGCGCGATTATCAAGCCTTCGTGCAAACCACATTTATCCTGCTGGAACTGGTTGAGCGCATCGCGGATAAACTGAATATCCAGTTTGAGTTTATCAATATCGGTGGCGGACTCGGCATCCCCTATCATCCCGACGATAAGCCGCTGGATTTGAAAACCATGGCCGCGGCTATCCAGCGCAGCTTCGCCTACTTCACCCGTATGCACCAATATGGGCCGAAGCTGTTCATGGAAGCGGGCCGTTATATCACGGGACCGCATGGGGTTTTGGTGACACGCGCTATCAATTCCAAAGATATCTACCGGCGCTATATCGGTGTTGATGCCAGTATGTCAGCGTTGATGCGGCCAGCTATCTACAATGCCTATCATCATATCGCGGTGCTTGGCAAGGAATCCGGCGAGGATGATGTTGTGGTGGATGTGGTCGGCTCATTGTGCGAAAACAATGATAAATTCGCCATTCAACGCGCCTTGCCCCCGATTGAGGATGGCGACCTGCTGATTATCCACGATAGCGGGGCGCATGGTCACGCCATGGGTTTCAATTACAATGGGCGGCTGCGTCCGCAAGAATTGCTGCTGCGAAGCGATGGCACCGTTGAGCGTATCCGCCGTGCCGAAACCATTGAGGATTATTTCGCCACGCTGGATTTTGAGAGTAAAACATTGCCAATTGGAAAAACGTAGGGGCAAGGCTTGCCATGTGTTTTTGACAGATTCCAACTTTGCATCAGCCCTAACAGGATAGTTGCCCACCGCGCCGAACATCCTATAATGGGTTGAACAGAGACGAAGCGCAAATATCTCAAGCTCATCAGGAGTCGATTCTATGGACAAGAACGCCATGCTCGCTGCCGGGGCTATCTCCGGGATCATTGGTCTGCTGGTCTTTCTGACGATTCATCACTTCTGGATCAGACCCATCTGGTTCATTTTCCCGCCGGGCCTGTTTATCGCCGTGCTGGGCGGGCTGGCAGTGGGTTGGTCATATATGGAAATCTCTGCCGGACTGCCGCCGCGCCCGTGGACAACGCTGGCGGTGGTCGCCCTGATTGGCGCGATTCTCACCCCGGCCATTTTACTGGCGCACACCCGGCCTTCGCCCTTTGACCCGATTACAGGAAACATCATCCCCGGTAAAGGCCGTGAAACCTTGGTGCGCATTATTTTTGAACTCCTGCTGACGGCGATGATCGTCGGCGGGCTGGCCGGTTGGTGGATTGGAGGCAGCCCGAAAGCGGCGCTGGCAACTGCCTTGGCCGGGCTGGTCTTCGCTATCGGGCCCGGACACAATATCCCGCTGCTCGGAAATACGCCATCGGAAGCCAAAGGGCTAATTATCCTGCTCGTCATTGTCATGATTTCGGCGCTCACGCTGGTCGAGGGAAGTGCGCTGCTGATGAGAGTGTAAAATTCGGTTCATAAAGAAAGTCTTCACTGGCTCATATCGCAACTGCCCATAGCTATGATTACCCCGGCTCGCAACAATGCAGATTGACATTTAAAACGAATAATCTGTGTAGGGGCGAACCTGCGTGTTCGCCCGCAAGCGGGAGGCCACATAGGGCCTCCCCTACTTCTAGTCAACTTCTGCGTTATACCGTAACTACAGTTACGGTATAAACCAGCTTAGTACCTTCAATCGTTAGTGGCACTTTCAATTTGCTGTTGCAAATCTTCCAACCAGCTACGCAAA
>JAKEEQ010000376.1 GCA_022616515.1 Chloroflexota bacterium
CCAGACGATTTTGAAGCGCACCCCGCCTGATGATTATGAGATTTCAGCCTCCGCTCTAGAACGCAATCGCGAGATTTTTGGGAAGCCGTTAACGCCGGATGCGGCGGTCAAGCGGATATTGCAGTCGGTTCGAGATGAAGGCGATAAGGCTGTCATTGAGTGGACAAAGCTTATTGATGGCGTTGAGTTGGACAGTCTTCGGATTTCTCCGGCGGGGATTGAAGCATCGCTGAGTCGAGTCCCCGCCGAAATACTGAGCGCGTTAAAATTCGCTGCCGAGCGGGTATGGACATTTCACCAGAAACAGCGCGACCGTCTGAGTGGCTGGCAGGAGGATGGGCTGGGGCAACTGCTGCGATCTATTCAACAGGTGGGGGTGTATGTGCCGGGCGGCACGGCTCCCCTGCCATCATCGCTGCTGATGAGTGCTATTCCGGCGCAGGTAGCAGGTGTGGAGAAGCTTATCGTCTGTACCCCGCCCGAAATCCCTGATGTTATTCTAGCCGCCGCTGCGATTTGTGGGATTGATGAGGTGTATCAGGTCGGGGGTGCGCAGGCCATTGGCGCGATGGCTTATGGCACAGAAACAATCCCCGCTGTGGATAAGATTGTGGGACCGGGCAATTTGTATGTGACTCTCGCCAAAAAATATGTGTATGGGGCGGTGGGTATTGATGGCATTCTCGGCCCGACGGAGACGATGGTGATTGCTGATGACCATGCCAATCCCGCGTTTGTGGCAGCCGATTTGCTGGCACAGGCCGAGCATGACGTGCTGGCGTCGGCGATTCTGGTGACGACCAGCCGCACACTGGCTGAAAACGTCAGCGCCGAAATCACTCGCCAGATAGAAGATCGGTCACGGGCCGATATTATCGGTCAGTCACTGCCCAATCGCGGCGGAGCGGTCATCGTCAGCGATATGGACGAGGCGTTTGAGGTGGCGAATGCTTATGGAGCCGAGCATTTGTGTCTGGCGCTGGAAAATCCGATGGCCTACGTGGATAAGGTTAAGAACGCAGGCGGGATTTTTGTGGGGGAACAGTCGTTTGAGGTGCTGGGTGATTATGTGGCGGGACCAAGCCATGTAATGCCGACGGGTGGCACGGCTCGATTCGCCTCCCCACTCAATGTGCTGGATTTTTTGAAAGTGACAAGTCTGATTGCGCTCGATCAATCTACCGCCGCAGCCCTGAGTGAGAAAGCAGCCGTGCTGGCCCATTCTGAATCGCTGGATGCACATGCAGCCTCGGCGGAAATCCGGCTGGCAGCGGAGGCGAAAAATGGATAAGCCAAAGCAACGTGCAATACGAATGCGGCCTGATCTGGTCGCGATGAAGGGCTATAAATCGCCCAGCGCCCCGCTCGAAGTGCTGGAGCAGGAATTAGGGCGTAGTGTTCACGAGATTATCAAACTCGACACCAACGAGAATCCGTTTGGCCCGCCGCCCAAAGCATTGGAGGCGATGCAAAGGCTTGATCAGGAGTTGAGTGTTTATCCAGATATTTCATCGCGGCTACTACGTGATGGGCTGGCGGAATATGTGGGCGTACCTGCTGAATATATTCTGGCAGGGGCGGGCTCGGATGACATTATCACACTGATTTCGCGCCTGTTCCTCAATCCCGGTGATGCCATCATCGACTGCCCGCCGACGTTTAGCGTATACAGCCTTAACGCCGATTGGATTGGGGCGAGAACGATCAAAATAGAGCGGCGCGAAGATTTTTCCATTGATGCGGATACCATCGAAGAAACCGCCATTGCGAATGATGCCAAACTGCTCTTTCTGTGCACACCCAATAATCCCGATGGAAGTTTAATTCCTGAAGCAGATATTGAACGCTTGCTGGAACTGCCGCTGGTGGTGGTCGTGGATGAGGCATATATTGAATTTACGAACCGGGAAAGTTTTGCAAAGCGTGTACCTGTCACGCCCAACCTGATTGTCCTACGGACCTTCAGCAAATGGGCCGGACTGGCGGGAATGCGGGTTGGCTACGGTGTCATCCCACTGGACATTATTGAACATCTGTGGAAGATCAAGCAGCCGTTTAATGTCACTGCTGCCAGTGACGCCGTCGCACGGGCCTGTCTGGAAGAACAGGATTTGCTCAACGAACAGGCACAGATTTTGATTGGTGAGCGAGAAAAGCTCATCGAGGGAATGCGGGCCATTGACTATCTGGACCCGTATCCCAGCCACACCAATTTTGTGCTGGCAAAAGTAACGGACTACGATGTGCCAGATATTGTCGAGTTTATGCGCAGTCAGGGCATTCTCATCCGCCATTATGATAAGCCCGGTCTCGGCGGTTATATTCGCATTTCCGTTTGCAAGCCTGAACATACGCCGCTGGTCTTAGGTGCCCTGCGGAGGTTTCCCCATGCGTGAAGCAACGATTACCCGCAACACCAATGAGACGCAGATTGAACTGACCCTGAATCTGGATGGAACGGGCAAAGCAGACGTCAGTACAGGCGTGGGGTTTTTTGACCATATGCTGCATCATGTGGCGGTGCATGGCCTGATGGACCTGACAGTTAAAGCAACTGGTGACCACTATATCGATGCGCACCATACGATTGAAGATGTCTCGATTGTATTTGGGCAGGCCATCAATGAGGCACTAGGTGACCGCAAAGGCATCGTGCGGATGGGATCAGCACTGGTGCCGATGGATGAGGCACTGGCACAGGTCGTGATCGATTTGAGTGGACGGCCCTATGCGGTGTTTCAGGGAGAATTCAACACGCCTATGATCGGACAAATGCCCACATCATTGGTGGCCCATTCACTGGAATCGATTGCATTCGCGGCAAGAATCAACCTGCATACCCTAATTCTGTACGGTAATGATGATCATCATAAAGCCGAAGCGGTATACAAAGCATTGGGACGCGCCTTACGCGCAGCAGTTGAGATTGACCCCCGGCGGCAGGGGGTCCCGAGTACGAAAGGAACGCTCAATAAATGATTGCAGTTGTTGATTATGGTGCAGGAAATTTGCGAAGCGTCTACAACACGCTGACCTATCTCGGCGCAGATGTGGTGACGGTAAAAAGCCCCGATGGGTTAAAGGATGCCGAAAAAATTGTACTGCCGGGGGTTGGCGCATTTGGAGCGGGGATCAATGCATTTAGAGAATCGGGTTTCGAGAAGCCGGTTCTGGACGCTGTGGAAGCCGGAACGCCCTTGTTGGGGATTTGCCTCGGTATGCAGTATTTGTTTGATGTCAGCTACGAGATGGGCGAACATAAGGGTCTGGAATTGCTGCCCGGTCAGGTCGTGAAATTCCCGGAGGGTGGGCCGCTTGTGCCACACATCGGCTGGAATCAATTACAAATTGAACAGCCCGACAATCCGCTGCTGGTGGGTGTTCCAGATGGTTCCTATGCATATTTCGTGCATTCCTATTATGTGGAAGCCCTGAACCTCAGTGATGTGATAGCGACCACGAATTACGGACTGGATTATGCCAGTGTAGTGGCGCGTGAAAATGTTTTCGGGATTCAGTGTCACCCGGAAAAAAGCCAGCACGTCGGGCAGATTATTTTGAAAAATTTTGTGGAGATGTAACGTGATTGTTTATCCTGCCATTGATATTCGGGGCGGCAAAGTTGTTCGGCTGACGCACGGTGATCCTGACCAGCAAACGGTATACAGTGATGATCCGGTGGAGACGGCTGTTAAGTGGAAAAATGCCGGGGCAAAATGGCTGCATGTGGTTGATCTGGATGGGACGCTGGGTGGTGCCTCGCCTATCCTGGATATTGTGCGCCAGTTATCCAGTATCGGTACGGCGATTCAATTCGCGGGCGGCCTGCGTTCGCTGGATTTGGCGGAACAGGCATTGAAAGCAGGTGCTACGCGGATTGTACTTGGGACTCTGGTTGTCAAACAGCCGGAACTGGCCCGCATGGCGGTAGAGCGCTTCGGGGCAGAGACGGTGGTCGTGGCGCTGGATGCACGGGGTAATCAGGTGACGACACATGGCTGGCAAGAAGTCAGCCAGTGGACGCCGGTTGACCTCGGTAAAAAATTCTACGCTGACGGGGTGCGCCATGCACTCTATACCGATGTTAGCCGTGACGGGGATTTGTCCGGCGTGAATGTGGCATCGACAGCGAATCTGGCAATTGAAACCGAATTGGAAGTGATTGCATCGGGCGGGGTAGCTACATTACAAGACATAACGAAACTCAAAGCAACAGGGCGAGTCTCTGGCGTTGTCATCGGACGTGCGCTTTACAGCGGCGCGTTCCAGCTGGGAGAGGCGTTGAAGCTGGCTCGTTAATTGTTGGACGATTATCATACGGGCACTGTTCAAGAAAACGCATCTGGTATAATGGGTCACCATGATAAACCGACTCTCTCTTATTCTGATAATCATTGTGCTCCTGCTGCCATCACCGGCACACGCACAGGGCGATGACAAACAGTGGCTGATGGCGCAAATCAACAGCTTTCGCGGGCAGCTAGGTCTGCATGCCTACGTATGGAATGACCAGTTAGCCGCCGCCGCCCAACAGCAGAGCGAATACATGGCTTCGACAGGTCATGTCAGCCACACCCAATCGAATGGCTCGACACCGGCATCGCGGGCAGCGGCTAATGGATACGCAGGCCGTTTTGTGAGCGAGAATATCTATGGCGGTGGGATTGCGGTGGCGGCGGATGCCTGGAATTTCTGGATTAATTCGCCCGCGCATTATCATGGGATTGCCCATACCCGCAATAACGAGATTGGTGTAGGCGTTGCAACCGGTGATGGTGGCACCTATTTCACGCTGGTTTTTGGCTACCAGAGCAATTTAAGCGCCCCACCTGCGGCGGCCCCGCCGACTAATCCAGAGCCAAACAATGAAGCGCCTACTACCGGGCAATCTGCGCCGCAGGTGCGCGTTGTACCGCCGACCAATACATTTACACCATCGGCTACAGTTCCGACTCTCACCCCGACGATTACATGGACACCGACAGCTACGTGGACGCCATCGCCGACGGTCACTATACCGCCCGCCACGTCTACCCCGATATACCTTTCTACGTCGGCAATTATTGCAGCAATGGCATCCAGCACGCATGACGCATCCACTGTCACGCCACAACCTCCTGTCAGCAGTAATCAAGTCCAAAACCGGGCGCAAGCGGATAAGGCCGCAGGAGATCTACCGCTGTGGTTATGGATCGTCGGAGCGATAGCCATCATTGCGGTAGGATTGAGCTTTATTGTCTATGGAATGACCAGGTTAAATGGAGCTGTAAATGCCAGATAGTGATACCGTACATGTGGTTTTAACGGTGAAGTTTTCAAAAGACATTCAGAACTGGCTTGAAGAGATTTCGCCGCGCATAAAACTGCATGTTCACCCGGCCCGGCAGGGTAATGATGTGCCCAACCGGGTGTGGAAAAATGCGGAAGTGTTATACACGACGAATGTCTTACCGTAGCCGGGAACCTAGACCAGACTTAAGTTGGTTCAGAGCCACTTTGCCGGGGTTGACTCGCTCTTAACCCATGCATTTTTAAAAGAGCACCCCGACCTTGTCCTGACCAGCACCAGCGGTATTCACGCCACCAACATGGGTGAGTATGTTCTGGGCACGATGCTGGCGCTCGGTCATCATCTCCCCGAAATGCTGGAAGACCAGCGCAGTCAGATTTGGTCCGAGGAGCGTTTCGAACGCTTTATGCCGGTCGAACTGCGGAGATCAACGGTCGGCATTTTGGGCTATGGCAGTATTGGGCGTGAAGTGGCTCGACTATGCAAGGCTTTCGGGGCGACGGTGCTGGCAACCAAAAAAGACCTAAAATCACTGGAAGACGAGGGTTACCATGTTGAAGGTACAGGTGATCCAGAAGGCGAACTGTTTGACCGACTTTATCCGCCTGAAGCAACGGCGTACATGGTGAAAGACTGTGATTTTGTCGTCATTACACTCCCGCTGACGTCTTCTACCAGGGGCGGCTTCAATGAGGACATAATCGCGGCAATGAAACCCGGATCGTTTCTCATCAATGTGGGGCGCGGTGGGATTGTCGATGAAGAAGCCCTGCTTGAAGCCCTTGAGAGTGGAAAAATTGCCGGGGCGGCAATGGATGTGTTTGCCACCGAACCACTGCCAGCCAATCATCCACTGTGGAAGGCCCCCAACTTCATTCTGACGCCCCACATTTCAGGAAATACGCCTGATTACAACGAGAAAGCGGCGGCTGTCTTTGAAGATAATTTGCGGCGCTATCTGGAGGGCCGACCTCTGAAAAATGTGGTTAGCCGGGAAATGGAATACTAACTCATGCAACTCTCTAACATGTTTTACGTATAGTGTATAGAAACTGGCAAAAATGGAGGGATACCCCATGACTGAAGATATGCACACGGAAGATCAGGAAGCCAAGCAACCTTTTGAAAAATTCGTTGATAAGCAGCGTCAGGCTGCCGAAGAATTTACGAAGGCGCTGGAAGAATTGTTTCCACCCGGATTCCGTGAACATACTAAGAAGGCTGGACAAGTGTTTGTCGAGTCTTTCCGCGACCTGTTCGAGGCTGCTCGTGAAGACTTCGAAGACCTCGTTAATCGCGCCAAGGAGCGTGGTGAAGATGTTGCCGAAGATGTCTCCGACAGCAGTACGGGTGATACCAAGGTCAAGGTAGACGTCGAGTAGTGCCAGCACAGCCTCACCCACACCGGGTGGGGCTATTTTTCTGCCAGAACGAGCATGCGCGGTGCGCCGTCCATAAATGGACTGTGATCGTAATCCCCATAGGTTTCGACCACGCTAAACCCCGTTAATTTCAACAGCAATTGCAGTTCGCTAAAGAATATGTAGCGCAGTGTCAGCGGAGCCAGTGTCCGCTTCAACCTACCATCTGAAGTGATCTCGTCATAAATCCACGTGATGTGAAGTTCCTGTGTTACACGGTCAAGATGGCTGACCGACTGCTGCATGACAATGTTCCCCGTCTCGAAGTCAATAAAGATACGGTCCAGCCGAACAGCGTCATCGTCCTGCGTGGCGAATGCCTCCCCGGTATTTGGCAAATCGAAGACAACCACACCATCATCATCCAGCAGGTCATGCAACTTCTTGAGGACAGCGATTTGCTGGTCCTGTTCGCGGAAGTGCATAAAAAGATGATAGGGCAGAAGAATCAGGTTGTAAGGCTGTGCTGCCTGATGATCAACAATATCTCCCACCACGAAGGTGGCGTTTCGCGCATCTTCACCCAGCGAGGCGAGTTTACGACGACCTCGTTCAACCATGTATTCCGACGTATCCACACCAACCGTCTGGTAACCTTCCTGGGCGAGATGCAGCATCACACGCCCGGTTCCACACCCAACATCCAGAATAGGTTCGCCATAAATCGCCGCCAACTCGCTGTAAAACGGCAAATCATCGGTTGTTTCATAATTTTCGGCATCATAATAACGGGCAATCGTATCGTAGAAATCACTCACGGCTGGACCTGTCCTTGTTGAAATAAAAAACCTCTCCTAACATTCCCACCCCCGCCCTGCGGAGGAGGGTTCATAGACCGCCGTTTTTTATGACCTACCCATGCCAGCATGACAGGATAATGTTGCATCAGCAGGCGATAAAGTCCCTCTCCGCATGTGCGGGGAGGGATTTAGGGAGGGGTGAGATTTTGAAGAACGTCTGACTATCTACTTATGTACTCTCTTCGCCAGTCAGTTCAGCAATCGATTCGGCGATTTCGTCACTAAAGGGGTAATCATAAAACTGCGTCCAGTAGGCCAGCCATTCATACGCTTCCAGTGCTTGCGCTCCATTGCCCATTTGCTCCAGAATGCGGCCCAGCAAAAAGTAGGCTTCGGGAGATTGGCTTAAACGCAGGGCTTCATTGACGGATGATAGCATCGCTTCAATTTCTTCCTCGGTTGCAGCCTCGCCTATCGTCTGGAATTGGGCTTCGGCTCGATACAGAAGCGCCTGACCACGCTGTTCGCCGCTGAGTGTACCGATAACGCTGTCGGTCAGATTGTTGAGGACGGTTTCGAAATCACAGTCGATATTGCGGTTATACTGGCAGGTAATCGCCAGCAAGCGGGCCTGTGTCAGCACCGCATCGGGCCGTCCGGGCAGATCACGCAGGGCCTGTCCCACATTCTCCAGAACTGTTTCAAAGTCATCCAGTTGGAGGGCAATTTGTGTCTGGCGATCAACCCATGTGGGATTGTTGGGGTCCAGTTCACGGAGCGTCGTCAGGTCATCCAGCGCGGCTCCCCAATTCTGCTGATCAATGTAAATCTGGCTGCGGAGGGCATAGGCTTGAATGACGGCATTCCTCGCCGACGGTGGCAGGTCATCTTCAGCAGCAATCACACGGTTGATCGATTCCAGAGCGCGGTCAGGATTACCTTCATTAAGCCGCGCCGTTGCCAGCAGAATATGACCTGCCGGATTTCCTGGATAGAACAGCAAATAATCTTCGGTATTCAGGGCCACTTCACCATAGCGTAGTAGCTGCTGGTCGCCGGTTTCCATACGGGCCAGCATCAGATAGGCTTCGGCCCGTTTGCGAAGGCCCTCCTCTGACGCCGGGTCAATTGTCAGAGCGCTTTCGATGTAGAGCAGTGCATCGTTTGGATTATTTCTCGCCAATTCAAGGTCAGCGCGGGCCAGATACAGATCTCGATTGTCGGGAAATTGTTCCAGACCCCTGTCCAACAATTCTTCCGCAACATCAAATTGTTGCAGCGCAATTCGAACATCCGCCAGTGCATTAAATCCATCTGGTAAGAACTCCTGCTGTTCAGTGAGTGCGGTTTCACAGTGAGCTTCGGCTTCCAGCAGCAAACTGTTGTTGACCACTGTGCCATTGCTGACAGCCTGATCAAGTTTGACTTTACACAAACCCGTTTCAATCATGGCGCGGCTCGTGCCCGATTGGCAACTCTCACCATCCCACTCCGTTTCAAGTGGCTGTTCAAGGAGATCGACAGCTTCATCGTGCTGGCGCTGCTCCATGAGGCTCAGTGCTTCAAAGTAGTACAGCTCCCAGAAACAGTCTCGTGTAAATACTCCACGCTGATCGGCGGACATCTCGGCAACCTGACCATAATCGCCACTGGCAAAGTGAAAAACGGCGGTTTCTACTGGCAGGCGAACACTGACGTCATAGCGCGGGACGGCGGGTGTTGGGGTCGTCTGGAAGACGTTGCCCTGTGGCAAGTTCTCAGCGACTCTGATTGGTGTGCGAGTAATTTCTGGTTCGGGAGTTGCGGTGTTGGCAACACCGGGCGTCGCGGTCGGTGTCAGCGTAGGTGTGGCACTTGGAGTTAATGTGGCAAGCGCAATGCGTTCATCTTCGTTAAGAACCGGAAATTCAATATCGAGGCTCAGAATGAGCAAAATGAAGCCCACCACAATCAGGCTTGTTACCGCTGCCGCAGAAGCCAGAATGGTGCGTCGCAGTCTGGCCGCAGAGCCTTCCAGATAGCGTTTTTTCTCTTTATGAACCCACTCGACATCAAGTGATGTGCGTGGCTGTGGCGAGTATGTGCGGATGAAGGTATCAATTTTGTCTTCAATTTGACTGAGTTTTTCCCCGGTGACAACTGGAACACCTGCGGCAGGCTTGGCGGCCTGCTGGGGTTGAATGCCGAGGGCGCTCAAGCCTTTGATTGCCAACTCATTCTGCGGATTAATTTCAAGGATTTGTTTCAGGCAAAAAATTCGTTCTTTATCATCGCGAGCCACGCTGCTCAGCCAGAGCCAGATACTCTCGTTATGTGGATCAAGTCGGACGGCCTGTTGTAATGCCTGCCGTGCCTCGTCTTTTTGACCAGCCTTGGCGGCTGAGATGCCCTGCTGCAATAATTGCTTTGCTCTATCCTGAGCCATATGATAACACTCTCAATAAGCGCTCCAATACTATGGGAATAGTCTATATCTGAATGGCGCTTAAAGCAAAAATTAAGGCCACCCCGTCAGAGGTGACCTCCATAAAATAGCGCTTATTGGTTAGCCGGTGCTTCTACTGTCGGGGGGACTGCGGTTGGAGGTTCTTCGCCCGGTTGCGAGTGTGGATAAATCCACTGTTCAATCACGATGAACTTATCCTTATCATCCAGAGAAATCCAACCTGCATATCCGTTATCCAGCCCTACGACAAGCCAGTTTCCTGCAAAATTCTGACCGAGAACTTCAACGGTGTCGCCTGCTTCCAGTAGCCGGAGCACTTCTGACTCTGCATTATCTCTGGCATAGATGGACAATTCTTCCGTTGTCTCAACAATGCGTGGTAGTCCTCCTACCGCGTTTATGACATTGCCCGGTGCGGCGATTGGACTGGCGGGAATGGGGGGCTTATTCTCCCCGGTGGCTGGCATGGGAGGAATATCCTGACCACATGCCAGGATGGTATAATCATCCTCACTCAGGGTCGCGAAGTGTATCCAGCCGACCACGCCATCTTCCCAGACAACCACGATCCAGTCGCCTTCTCGATTGGCACCCGGCACATTGATCATGCTTCTGATTTCCGCCGTGCCGAGGACTTCGGAAGTTTCGTCATTAAGGGCATATACCTCGACAGGTACATGGAAGGTAATCAGGCGTAGAAAGTGGACATCACAAGCTTCCCCAAGCTCCGCTTCCACTATCACATTAGGCAACTCAGTGCAGACCTGGATGGTATAGTCACTCTCACTCAGAGCACCGAAGTCTATCCAGCCTAACCTGCCTTCGTCTCCCGAGATAAGCGCAATCCAATCGCCTCTGGCACCTAATACCTCGATACTGCTGCCAGCGTCAAAGGTACCAAGAACTTCCGACGTTTCATCACTTTCGGCATATACCTCAACAGGTACATGCAAGTCAATCTGGCGTAGATGGTCAGGTTCGCAACTGTTCCCCTCGAATGGTGTGGGCGTCGCAGAACCACGTTGTTGAGAAGCACCGCCATTTAAGGGGGATCCATCGGGTAGATTGAAAAGCATCAGCGTACCACCGATTATCAAGAACGTCAGTGCTGCTGCCAGAATGGCTGGAAACTTGCGGAATGAAATGATGTTACCAGTATGAACTGCTTGCATGTTGTTAAACCTTTCGTTGTTGGATTGAAGTTGTGCCAGCAGGCGTTTTCCCAATTCACCTTGATGAGTTGTGCTGCCAACCGGACGCGTACTATTCAATTGGTCTATGATGTCGTCACCGGTCGTTTGACGGCTTTTGATAATGTAATCCAGATTATCATGCATGGATGTATCCTCCCTGTCTTGCCATTTCACGGAGGTCGTTCAGGGCGCGGCTGAGATGCGCAGCAACCGTTCGCTCATCAAGGCCGAGAATGTCTGCGATTTCGATGTTGCGCAGTTCCCCGAAAAACTTGAGTTGAACGATTTCCTGACGGCGCGGTGAAAGCTGTTCGATGAGCTGGCGCAGATAGATAAACTGCTCTTTCTTCTGAACCATGAGTTCCACCGGAAAATTATCACTTTCAATCTCCGGGGTTACATCAAGGGGGACATTTTCGCTGGCATGCCGGTTGCGATTGTAGAAGCGATTAACTTCATTGGACGCAATTCGAAACAGCCATGCGGAAAACGAACCCTCGCCGCGATGCTCAAATCGGTGCAGCTTCGTGATAACGCGCATAAATACCTCAGACACAATATCCTCCGCATCATCCGCTCGTCCTACCCGGTATGCCACATAGGCGTATACACGCGGGTAGAAGTGGTGGTAAATTGGAATAAACGCCTGCGGGTCAAGGCGTGCTTTATCTAGAAGTTCTGGTATATTCACGTGAATGTTGAACCTCCCTTCCTGAAATAAAACCGGAGGTCGGACGAAAATACTGCACCTATTCTGAAAATCATACGTATCTATATTATGCTGACAAGAAAAACCGAGGAAGTCACATGCAAGATTTATTTCAGGGCTGCCTGTCCCGTATCGGATTTGTGGTGGTGATAATCGGAGCACTCATTTGTGGAGCCGTGTTTACGATAGGAACCATCAATAACGGGTTTCAAGATACGCTCAACGCATTCTATAACGCGCCGCGCGATGCTTTCTGTTCAATTATTCCAGTCTGTGATACTCAGTCGTTTGATACGGAACTCGTTGATGAGCAGATTCTGTGGACGAAAATCAGTGAGCGGACAGTGCTGGATCTCGGTAAATTTGAACGGCGCGGCGACTGGCACGCCGAGCGTACGACGCTGGTCGTGACTCACACCAAAAACATGCGGGGCACGGTTAATATCACGATGGGAATGGACCTCAGCGCCATTGACCCGGAGGATATTGTCGTTAATCAGGAGGAATTGAGTATCACCATTACGCTGCCACCTATTCAACCAGTCGAGTGTTTTGTCAACGAAGTAGAGTATTATGGCGGGTTCTGCATTGAAGTGTGCGATGAGCTGGAGAACGACTTACTGCGCCTGGCAATCGAGCGTTCCCTCAACAGTGACGAATTTGATCAGGCGCTGGTGAGTGCGGATGCGAATGCGAAGGTCGAGTTGGCAACAATCCTTGATATTGGCAACATTACGGACATTGACTATACCTTACGATTTCTGGAAAGCACCGAAGAACTGCCTGCTATACCTGCTACTACTTGCCCGGAGCGAGATTAATGCCACATTCAGGACAAACGGGTGTTTATTTTCCTGCTGCCAATGGCAGCCGTTTGCTGGGGACGCTGTTCATGGCGCAGGGAGACGATCCAAAACCAACCGCCATTTTGCTGCATGGCCTGCCGGGTATTGAGAAAAATGTCGATGTTGCCTTGAACTTGCGCAAAAATGGCTGGAACAGCCTGCTCTTTCATTATCAGGGCTGTTGGGGCAGCGGCGGCGATTATACATTTAAGGGACTGCCGGACGATACACGGTCAGCACTGGACTATTTAGCATCAGGCAAGCATGAGCAAGTCGATCCTGACAAAATTGTCCTTGTCGGGCACAGCATGGGTGGCTGGACCGCTGTATTGGCCGCCGTCAATGAGCCGCGCGTCAAGGGCGTTGCCATTATCGGCGCGGTGTGTGAACCTGCTCAATCGTATTTTTCGGATGAGGAAATTGAGGCGGAATTTACGCCGTGGCTGCACGGCATGACCATCGCCCAATTTCAGGAGCAGTGGTCCGCGTTGCAGGAAGATTACGCTCCGACGCAACAGGTTCGTAAGTTAACGCAGCCGCTGCTGGTGATTCACGCCGAACAGGATCAGGTGGTGTGGGTGGGTCAGGCCCGCAGCCTGATGAAAAATGCGCCGCTAGACACAGTTTATCATGAACACCCGCAGGCCAATCACTCGTTTACCTGGCATCGCCGCTGGTTGTGGGTAACGCTGTGGGAGTGGCTGAAAGAACTCGATATTGCTCAAACACTACCGCAGGATGAATCCTCCGGCTAGCGAAGGCATGTTCAAGAATCCCTTATACAACTTGCCGAAATAATCGGGGATAAATACGGTAACGGACAGCATGTATGCTGTCCCTACGGGAATCGTGGGTGATCGTAGGGACGCCATACATGGCGTCCGCCAGCTTACCATACCCGACCGTCAAATTTTACCCTTACCCACGCTGCACGGCCTGATAGATGTTCCAGTAGGCGAACAATGTAAATGAGATGGCGTACACGACCATGTACGGCGTCAGTGCCGGTAGATTTTCGAGCGCAAAATAGACACCCAGTAAGGCATAAAGCGCCAACCCGAATTCACCGAGCGTCACAATATCAATGTCGAGCGCATAGTTACTGCTGCCCCACGTTTGCCCCTGCCCGGTCAGGCGAAATTTGGGCGTTCGCTTAAATTCTCGTTCGACGCCGGGCTTATGAAATGCCTTGAATACGGCTATCGTGTTGCTCAACACAATGGCTGCGCCCACCACAAACTGCACCGGAAAAAACGCCAGACGCCGCGTCCAGTCACGGTAAAGTTCGGCCTGAGCGAGTGCCATTAACAAGGGCGGAATGATACTGAAAACACCGATGATGCGCAGGTCGGGTATTTTGGTGAACATATCGCCCCATAACAGCGGCGGTGTCAGTAAAAACGTCAGTAAAATAAACGGCTGGACAAGGTACTGCGAGAGGTGCATCAACCCCATAAATTTCTTGGGCAAATTGAAGCGGTTGGTCCGCAGGAGCGGGACCGCATGTTTTATCAGGCATTCGGTTGAGCCGGTTGCCCAGCGCGACTGCTGCATTTTATAAGCGGCGACCTGCGGCGGGAGTTCTCCCGGCACAGGGACGTCAACCAGATACAGGAAGTCCCAGCCCTTCATCAGGGCACGATAGGACAGATCAAGGTCTTCGGTCAATGTGGATGACGACCAGCCGCCAGCATTTTCAATAGCATCCGCCCGCCAGATGCCCCCCGTGCCATTCATCGACATTGGCAAGCGGCCCCGGTTGCGGGCGACCTGTTCAATGGCGAAGTGGGCGTCAATCGACAGTGCCTGAGCACGAGTCAGCCAGTTGTAATCGAGATTGAGGTGGTCCCAGCGTGTTTGTATCAGGGCTAGTCGATCATTCCGCATGAAATAAGGCATAGTTCGCCGCAAGAAATCCTTAGCGGGAACAAAATCGGCATCAAAAATGGCGATAAAATCTGTTTCTACCAGCGTCAAGCCATAGGCCAGTGCTCCCGCTTTGTAACCTTTGCGATCCAGACGGCGAACATGGCTGATGTTGGTGATGCCCTCCCCGGCCAGGTCGTTAATCTTGTCCTGCACCACCTGAACGGTTTCATCCGTTGAGTCATCTAGAATCTGGATATGAAATTTATCTCGCGGGTAGTCGAGTTTTGCGCAGGCTTCCACAAGGCGGTCAATCACATGCGCTTCATTGTAAATCGGCAGTTGAATAGTGACTGAGGGCAAATCTTCATCAGAAACCTGCGGTAGTTCTGGTTTTTTGTGCCGGGTGAACATATAGATGACCAGCAGCACACCAAAACTGCTGACGAATATCGTCAGAAAAACAACCGTGCCAACATAAATGCCAGCCAGCAGGTTAAGCAGCGTATCGACCACAATGCCTCCAAAATCTACCGATGATGCGACAGGCTAGAATTGCACACGCCCCCGCGTTTGGCAAGGGTCACTCAGGTGGTGATACAATGAAACTGATTAAATCGAAAAACAGGAGAGAATACATCTATGCGATGTCTATTCCGTTTATTTTTATCACTGTTTGGAATTGTATTCCTGGCAGTGGGCGGTTTTATGCTCTTCACCGTCTTCATTGACACGCCAGATGAAGTCACCGCAACGCTGGGAGCTTTGACAACACTTGAGCGAGCCGCATCTGAAGAAGAACTAAATGTTTTCGTTGACGGTCAGACCGCCGGGTCAAATTCGTTTGGTGGAGCCGAACTGGATGAAGGTGACATCAACGAGGTTATTGCGGAGCGCCCAACCACCACTGAGGGACGACCTCAAGTCGACCCGAATGAGATTCGTGAGCAGGCCAACAGCGTGATTTCACCTGAGGCAGTCACCAATACCGAGGTCTTGAGCAATCCGGTGCTCTCCAATGAACCAATCAATGCGGCAACCAACGTTGTGGTGGAAGAGGTTGCCGGGACCGAGGAAATAGAAGCACCCAGCGGAACCGGCGGTGGCACAGCTAACTTTGCGACTGAACAGCGCGTGGCTGAACTGGAATGGCCGGAAAAATTCCGCGACGGTGAAAGTGGCTCAATTCGATTAACCCTCCGTGCACTGGAAGAAGGCGGGCTGGTCGCCGAAGCCGAAATTGATGAGAATACCATCCTTGCAACCCCCATTATCCTGACAGATCGCTATGACACACATGACGCTTTCATCACGGCCCGCATCAGTGCCCCGGATTTCGAAATTGAAGGGAACAGCTCCGCACAGCAGCAAATGTTTGAGGGCGAAAGAGTCGAATGGCGCTGGACACTGACTCCGAATGATACAGGAAGCTTTGTGATCACCGTCGGCACTGAGGTTATCTGGCAGCCCAAAGACCCCGGTACCGGTGTAACGATTGGCCCACTGCCGGTGTGGGGACAGTCTGTTCAGAGCGACGTTGATCAAGTCTTTGGCCTTATATCCATTCCACAGGCCAGCATTGCCGGAACAATCATTGCCGTTATCGGCGCACTGCTTGAACTACCGTTCTTTGCCGAACTTGGTTCCGCGTTCCTTGAGCGAATGGTGGACCGCATTCGCAACGGCGACAAGTCTGGCAATCGCAGCCGTCGTGCTTAAGTGTAATCTTTCCTATGGGGCGGGCGAGGTCGCCCCTCTTGACTCTACTCATGCAGCCCACTTTGCAATGAAGGGGTGAAAGTGAAATTACCCGGTCTTGAACAGGCCATCGTGCCCGAAGCGAAAATCACCGAGTATCTGCTGAATCTTGAACATGAGGAAGGGGGAGCAAAAGCCATTTTCTTTATCCATTTTGGCTTTTCTATGGCACAATGGAAAGAACTTGCCCGGGCACTTCTTGAACATGCGCATACCCATGAAGTTGTTAAGCACGAAGCAACCCGCTTTGGTACACGCTATGTGATTGAAGGGACATTACAAACCCCTGTTCAGCGAACACCCTGGGTACGGGTGGTCTGGTTTATTGCTAAAGACACCGCCACCCCGCGCCTGACAACCGCTTATCCAATGGAGAAACCGGATAATGATTAAAGAACATGAACGAGTAGCACTTACCGAAGATTTGCCTGAATACCAGCTTCAGGCAGGGGATATAGGCGTCGTTGTGATGATTCACGGGGATCATGAAGGCTATGAACTCGAAATTTTCAGCGCCGATGGGCATACTTTGGATGTGGTGACCGTTGAGGCGGATCAAGTGCGCCCGGTCAGCCGTCGTGATGTGCTTCATGTGCGTGAGCGTTCAGCATAGTCCTATCAGACCTTCGTATCAATGTCTTTCATAATGCCCCAGATATATTCCCACGTCCGGGCCAGTGTCGATGGTTGGATTTCTTCGGGCGTTTTCCCTTTCGCGAAAAATCCGGTTGACCGTTCATAGCCCATAATCGCTGCCGCCTTCAACCCCTTGTGACGAAGCGGCGCGACGTCATCCAGCGACACCATCGGCTTACCCATAATGCCGAGATGGGGATGTTTGGCGGCGACCCGCGTCAGCAATTCCACCGTTTCGGGATGTGGATAGTAATGTGCATTACTGCTCCAGCCATGTTCACTGGCCCAGCACAATTCGCCCGCTCCCACATTGTCCAGCGCAATCCATGTCGCTTCTTTCCACTGATCGCCATACTCGCGGACTAATTCTGCCGCCCCCTGTCCGGCAACGGTTCCACAGCCAGTGAAGGCAATCACGACTTCGGTGTGATCGAGGGGTGTTGCGGCAACCGCTTCGGCCAGTGCCAGCAAAATTGCCACGCCCGATGCATTATCATTGGCTCCGGTCGTCGATTTGCCGATTTCGTTGGCAACCGAGAGTCCCGCCTCACCAAACAATATATAGGAGACCATCTGGCGCATCCAGATTGGGGCATTAAAGAGCGTCAGCATTGACCCCAACAGCGCAACGTTGGGCAGGCCCGCGTAAAAATAAGGGGCATATTCACGAAGCTGGGCATGATCGGTCATTCGCGCAATGTCGGTGTCCATATGAGCCAGAAACACAATTCGGTCCCGCAGTTCACCGGACGGTGGAATGTGCCCGATAATGTTTTGAGACCGTCGCTGTGGGTAGAAATTTTCCCACGGTGGAGCGCCACCTTTCAAAATCTCGCGGGCACTCAGGGCTGCACCCACCATTAACAACGCTCCTAAGATGCGACGCCAGCGGGCCTCACCAGCCCCGACCAGCATACCGGCCCCGGCTAACACGCCGACTGCTCCCAGACGCTCGCTCAGCTTGCCAATCGAATAAAAAACCTCTTCCTCAATCTCGTCAACTTTTAGTTCTTTCAACTTTTGTTGAAGATAACGGGCTGTTTTGAGTTCCTCGGCAGAACGCGGCGGGCGCGGAGATTCACTGAGTTCATTGATGTACTGGCACAACTGGGTAATGGGCGCGTCGGTCATCAATATATCCTTCTCATGGAACTTTTATGGCAACAGGGTCGTCTTTACGATAAATGGCACAACAAGGAGACTGCCCTGATGAGAACCATTATAACAACTTTGCTCTTCATATTCATGCTCGTTGCGGTAGCCAGCCCGGCTCTGGCGACGCAATCGCCTACCGCAGGAGCCGGTACCGTTTTCCAGATTGCACGTGGCGTCTACATCAAATCCCACCGCGTGGATGTGGAAATCACCGACCAAATCGCGAAGACCCGCGTGACACAGGTCTTCGTCAATGACACAGATTTCGTGGCTGAAGGGACTTATGTGTTCCCACTGCCGCCCGGCGTTACTATTTCCGACCTTGAAATGATTATTGATGGCGAACCCATTCAGGCCAAGATTCTGGAAAAAGATGAAGCGCGTCGCATCTACGATGAAATTGTGCGCCAGATACGCGACCCTGCTTTGCTGGAATACGTTGGCAGTAATGCGATTCAGGCCAATGTGTTTCCCATCCCGCCGGGTGATCAGCGCACGCTTGAGATTGAATTCAACCAGCTTCTGACTGTCGAAGATGGGCTGGTAAATTATGTCTATCCGCTGCGCACCGATTACATATCCGATACCCCGGTGCAGGACTTGAGCATCCGTGTCAGCGTAGACTCCAATGACCCTATCGGCAACATCTATTCTCCGACCCATCGCATCGCGATTGACCGTCAGGGCGAAAATGCTTTTGTCGCCGGATTTGAGACCGTGAATGCCCGCGAACAGACCGATTTCAGGCTGTACTATGGCATTGCCACCGATGAAGTCAGCATGAATCTGTTGACCTACAAGGAGAGCGCCAACGAAGACGGTTATTTTGTCGCGCTTGTTTCACCCCCTGTGGCAGTTGCTGAGGACCGCATTATCCCCAAGGATGTCATCATTGTGCTGGATAATTCCGGTTCTATGTTTGGCAACAAATGGGATCAGGCGGTGGAAGCCACCAAATTCGTGCTGGATAACTTGAACGCCGAAGACCGTTTTAACGTGATCACCTTCAGCACAGGCGTTCGCGTCTACGCCCCGGCATTACAGGGCATTTCAGAGGTAACTGAAGCCAGGGATTGGATTTCCGGGATTGAAGCTATCGGTGGGACCAACATCAATGAAGCTCTCCTGACGGCTCTGCAACAGACGGAAGGCGAACGCCAGACGGTAATCCTCTTCCTGACCGATGGACTTGCCACCGAAGGCGTCGTTGAAACGGCTGACATCCTCAAGAATTTCGAGGATGGTGTCCGGGATAATATCAGCGTGTTTACCTTTGGTGTTGGCGATGATGTTGATACCTTCCTGCTCGACCAGCTCAGCGACAGCTACAGCGGCGCTTCCGCCTATGTTCGCCCGATGGAAGCTATCGATGAGGAAGTTGGCAGCCTCTATAACAAGATTCGCGCTCCCTTGCTGACCGACATCTTGCTCGAAGTTGAGGGCGTGGACATTTACGATGTCTATCCCGCCAGCGACAACATCCCTGACCTTTTCATCGGGACTCAGCTTGTCATCGTTGGACGCTACAGTGGCAGTGCCGGGAATGGCTCACTGAGCCTGAAGGGCAAGGTTGATGGCGAGAATATGTCGTTCGTTTACGAGAATCACGAATTCCGCCAGAATGCGGGTGGTGAAGAACTCATTCCGCGTCTGTGGGCAACGCGCCGCATTGGTGATTTGCTCAATACGATCCGACTCAACGGCGAGAATCCAGAACTGGTGGACAGCATCGTGCGCCTGAGTATACGCTACGGGATCATCACGCCCTATACCTCGTTTCTGATTACTGAAGACGATATTTTCACCCAGACAGGCCGTACTGAGGTATTGCAGGAAGCAGAAGACTCAACAAGTTTTCTCGATGATGAGGCCAGTGGCGAGGGTGCTATCGAAGCGTCAGAATCGTCTCGCAATATGCGCGATGCGGATGTTGCGCAGGCTCCCGGCGCACCAGCCGACGGCTTTGGCGGAGGGTATGACGGTAACGAAGAGGCTCCGGTCGGCGCAAACACAAACGCGGCTGGTCCTGCTCCTATTCAGATTGCCGGTGACCGTACCTTCGTAATGCGGGAGGGCAAGTGGATTGATACCACCTACGATGCTGACACGATGGAGACCATCGAAATTGAATTCCTGAGCGATGAATACTTCAACTTGCTCGATCAAGATGAACGAGTAGCCGAATTTTATGCGATGGGCGAATCCGTGATCTTTGTCCTGGATGGTCAGGCATACGAAATCGTACCGGCTGAGTAACTAATTTACCTACTCCCAACAAAAAACCGCCCGTCATTGCGATGGGCGGTTTGTATTTTACCATCTGAACATTGATTAACTGGCGGGTTCGGTAGGTTCCTCAGTTGCTTCAGTGGTTGGAGGGGCAATATTACCCGTCTCAATCACATTCACGTCCTGAATCGTCACAGGTGTACCATTGCGAGTCACCTGAACAAAATTGGCGCTAACCCAGCCAATGAATGTTCCTTCGCCAGCAATCTCATAACGCACATTCAACCAGTCACCGATTGCACTGCGACCCAAAACTAACATCTGGGAATTGGCGGGAATGGATGCAATGACACGGGCTTGAGCGTTTGGCTGGTCACGCAAATTTAAGTTCGAACCAACATTGATGTTGATGACCTGCCCCAGCAGACCCGTAGTTGAGGCTGGTGGTGGGGCGGCGGTTGCGGCGGAAGGCGCAGTTGAGGGTGGTAAAGCGTTTTCGACAACGATGCGTCCGCCGACCTCGATTTCGTCCGCTTCTGGCAGATTTTCCACCGCGTATGCCCGCCCCTGAAAACTCAACGTGATATACTGGGCGGATACCCAGCCGTTAAACGTCTCACCGTTTTCATTGGTATATTCCACAAACAGCCAATCTGGAACATCTGGCTCACCAACATCCTCGATTACTGCTACCTCGGTGCGCTCCAGTGCAAACATCTGCGCCCCATTGGGGATGAGTGCCAGCGATTCGGCGTCGGTATCCGGCAAACGACGCAAATGTAAACTCACGTCAGTGTCTAACTCAACCGTTGCCACCGGGTCCTGACGGGGCGGGGTTGGTGGTACGATGATCGCAGTCTCATCGGTTACCCCACCGGGATAATTAGCCGGGATGGGGCGAATGATGCGTGGGAATATTTCCACGAGTTCGAGCGCAAAGAAATCTTCCACTTCTGTGATGGCGCGGTTGCGATAACTCATGCGGAAGAAGTCGGCACGCGACCAGCAGTTGATACCCCCTGTCTCGGAATTCCAGTTAATATTCAGCCAGATTTCTTCAAAGTCCTCAGCCAGCGTTGGTTCATCAAATTGGCCTTCTGGATAAGGCACGAACTCCAGTTGCCCCTCTTCCGGGTCATCTGGTCCAGCATAACCATTAATCAACACTGTTGTGCCGTTGGGAATCAGACCCAACGAGAACGCCGTTGGGGCAGGATACTCGCGGCACTGCAAGTTTGCACCCGCGTTCAAATTCACCAGCCCCAGCAGTTGATTGCCGGTGTCGGGCGGTGCGATGGTAGTTGCCGCTGGTGGCGGTGGAGGCGGAGTAGTTGATTCTGGCGTGGTGGCTGGTGGTACGGTCGCTTCAATGGTCGGCGCTGCTGGTGTTTCCTCAATCGCTGGCACTTCCTCGGTCACTGCTGCGGTAGGCTCGGCAGCAACGACAACCTCCCCGGATGACCCCGGCAAACTGGCGGTGGTGACATTCACCCGTGTCGAATTCACGTCCAAGCTGGCATCGTCAGTAAGGTAAACGAGAATTGTGTTGTATGTGCCGCCAGCAAATTCCTGCTCTGTTAATTCGAATGATACCGGGCCGTCGGCGCTGTCCACGGAACCACTGACGGTGTAAACACCTTTTTCAACATCAACGGGTTCGGAAGTGGTAAAGGCACTCAGCCCATCAGCGACCGTTTCTTCACCGACTTCAACGGTGGTGGGGCCTTCGCTGTTGGTGTTGATGACCACAACACGCGCCGATTCGGGGTCAATGCTGCCAATATCATCTGATTGGATCGAAAACGAAAAGTCGCCCTCTGTCAACGAACCGAGCGCGGTAAGAGTTGCGGCCCCGGTGGCACTGCTGATATTGACGTCACCTTCAAAGGCGGCTTCGCTGTTGCCGGGTGTTCCGGCTTCACGGACCGCCAGTGCCACATCACCGGCAGGCATGGGAACATGCGGTGTCACGCTGCCCGGTTCGAGATTGCGCCAGATAATGACCTCATCAGCGTAAATGTCAACAACGGGGGCATCAATACTGCCGTGTGCAATACTCGTCAGCACTGTGTCCACACCCGGATCGGGCAGGGTTGGTGCTTGCAATACCAGTGAGGTCGGCTCATCGGGAGTACCCAGCAGAAGAACGGTCGTCAAAAGCCCGGTATTCAGGTTCACCTGTCCGATTTCGACAAGGGCATCCTCTACCGTGCCGCCAGTTGGAACTGCCAACAGTTCAAATGAAATCACCGGAGGGTCAATTGTGCCACCCTCAGTGCCGTTAAAGGTAACGGCTGGCAGCAGTGTACCGCCGCTGGTGGTCACAATATCAACAGGATCGAGACCGGCAATGGCATGGATGGCGTGAAAACGGCTGTTACCGAGTCTGACCGGCGACAATAAATCTTCGTAGACGCCAAGTGAAGTTGCACCTTCGCTGTCGCCTTGAATAACAATCGTTGCGTGGCGGAATCCGTTGCTGGTGGCCTGCAAACTTATACTTCCTTCATGAACGGGTTCAGCGTCTACTGCATCTCCGGCTCCCCGTATGGCAAAGGTATGCTGGCCGGATGGAAAGGCGATGTGGGGTGTGGCTTCTGCAAAACCTACGCCTGCGGCAACAAGTGCGCCGTCGGCATAAATATCAACTTCATCCGCAAGGGGAACACCATGAACCAGACGAACAAGAACGGTTTCAGAATCAACTTGTGCTTCAGTGGTGTTTTGCGGTTCTAAAGCGATCATTCCGGCGATAGCCAGTACCAGACCTATCGCAAAGAATTTACGCATCATGTATCCTCCTCATATAAACGAACAGGAGCTAAACAACAGTTGATAAATTATCAACACCTGTTATTTAGTATTGACAAGCTCCTTAACAATTAAATGGATACGGTTGTGACAAATAGGTTGTCACGTAAAACATTTACCGCACCAAAGAGTGACATGTCTCGAGAATCAAGAGCATGTTTAAGACAGCGCACGCGGATTGAGCTGCGTGTGATGCGGGCTACCGCCTTGATTAGTTTCTAATCATGTATTGTTAACGAACGTTAACGAGAAAGTAGCAGTGTACCAGTTATCAACGGATAGACAACCGACTCTCCCCCAACGATCAATCGCTTAGTATATGACTCATGTGCCTTCTTGCCACTGGTTTAAGTAGGCAACCTGCTCTTCCGTCAGTACGTCAACCTGAACGCCCATTGCTTCTAACTTCAGCCGGGCAATTTCGTTATCAACTTCAGCCGGAATGACATGGACCGTGTTATCCATCTCGTCATGATTCTTGACGATGTATTCGGCTCCGAGGGCCTGATTGGCAAAACTCATGTCCATTACGCTGGCTGGATGTCCATTAGCGGCGGCCAGATTGATCAAGCGGCCTTCGCCCAACACATAGATAACGCGCCCGTCCTTAAGCTGGTAGGCTTCCACATTGGCATTTACGCGGCTGGGGTCGCTCACTGCCATATCTCGCAGACCATCAAGATTGATCTCGACGTTAAAGTGACCGGAATTTGCCAGCATGGCCCCACTCTTCATGACTTCCATGTGACGGGTATCCAGAACGTTGATGTCGCCAGTGGCAGTGATGAAGAAATCGCCAATTTTAGCAGCTTCGGTCATCGGCATCACACGATAGCCATCCATGACTGCTTCAAGGGCTTTTACCGGGTCAACTTCGGTAACTACCACATGCGCACCATGACCGGCAGCGCGATTGGCAATGCCCCGGCTGCACCAGCCATAACCGGCCACAACAATTGTTTTTCCGGCCAGCAGGACGTTAGTGGCACGAATGACGCCGTCAATGGTGCTCTGCCCGGTTCCGTAGCGGTTATCGAATAGGTGCTTCGTCTGGCTGTCATTGACGGAAATCACGGGAAAGGCCAGTTGACCATCCTTCGCCATCGCCCGGAGACGAATAACGCCAGTGGTGGTTTCTTCTGTGCCGCCGAGAATATGCTCAAGTAAATCGCGACGATTCTTGTGAATCTCGCTGACAAGGTCGGCCCCGTCATCCATCGAAACATGAGGCGCGTGGTCAAGTGCCTTATTGATGTGATCGAAATAGGTGACATTGTCCTCACCACGAACGGCAAAGACGGGAATCTCGTAATAGTTCACCAGCGCTGCGGCCACATCGTCCTGCGTACTCAGCGGATTCGATGCACACAGCACCACATCCGCGCCACCCATTTGCAGGGTATGCATCAGATTGGCGGTTTCGGTGGTCACGTGTAAGCAGGCCGAAACACGAATGCCGGACAGGGGTTTTTCTTTTTCAAAACGCTCACGTATCTGGCGCAGGACTGGCATTTCCTGTTCTGCCCACTCGATGCGCAGGCGACCTCCATGGGCGAGGTCCGGATTAGCAATATGGTACTCGACGGTCATATGTCTCCTCATTCGGTAGATTGATATGTTTTTCGCGGCACATCGTCCGCATTGCTAGCTACTATTTCCGGCGGGCTGTGCCATCCACCAGATCGGCATGGATGCGAAAGCCCAGTTTTTGATAGGAACGTACGGCAGCTTGATTGTCCTGCATCACATTCAGCACAACATGGTCAATACCGCGTCCGATAAGTTCGCGGGTAACCGCTCCGGTGGCTGCCGTTGCCAGCCCGCGACCACGTGCTTCCGGTGCCGTGTAAACATAGCCGATGACACCAACACCCTCATTTTCGGCGTAGATATGTGTCCCTGCTAGGGCGATGATCTCGTCATGTTCCTCGACGCCGTAAAACGTACCCTGTTCGATCAATTCCGGTGAGATACGGTCGGCTCGCATCGGCTCATCCGAGAACAACGCTTTCATCTTACTGGCGTCCTCGCTGGTCAGGCGGCGTAAACCCGGATTTGACGGGCCATCCACAAAATCGGCAGGCTTGACGACCATGCGCCAGATGCGGCGCAGCGTCAGAATCTCGAAATGATTTTCGAGCATACCAAGCAAGTTGCCAGGCATCATATAGAAGATTTCATCCGGGACCCGTGAATCGCTCATCAGGGCGTCTGCCGCTTCAGGTGGTGCGATAACAATGAAGACCGGGGGGGCTGAACCACGCCAGACCAGCGACACACCGACCAGTGTATCGCCATCAAAAGCACCCGTAAAGGTGCTGATTTCCCACATATCTTCCTCAAGATCGCCCAGCGCATAGGCACTCAGAGGCCGATCCTGATAGAAAAACTCACGAAGCCGGTCTCGGTCTTCCAGCGGGCGGAGTTGGAATGTTTTGGTAACGTCCATGTGATCTAAATCTCTCTCATTCTCTTCAGGGCCGGGCCTTCAACAATTGGGCAATGTCTTTTGTAGCCCAATTGTTCATATACTCGTATCGCTGGCACATTAGATTTGGCAACATTTAGAATAACTTGCTCCACACCACCGTCGAATAGTGCCGCAGTCACCGCCGCTGTGACAAATTTGGCGTAGCCTTTACCCCGGTGCTCTGGTGCGGTATAGACATATCCCACCACACCCACTTTTTCTTCCGGGGCAAAGATGTGTGTGCCAGCGACGGCCACAATCTCACCAGCCTCTTCAACGGCAAAGAACAACTTCTCTTCTATGCTGCGCGGTGTCATCGCTTCCACTTCTTCAGGGCGAGGCCCGCCCATTCCTTTGGCATAAAGCGTGCGAAGGGCTTGCGCGTCACCCCCATTTAATCGCCTGACCTGAGCAGATTGAGGCGGCAGCGTGAAAGCCCTTTTGTCAACCGTCATCCGCCACAGGTGGATCACATTATCCGTCTGGAAAAACTGTTGAAATGGTGACAACAAGTCTTCGGGAAGCATATAGAACACTTCCTGTGACGGTATACGCTCAAACAGACTGACGGCGTCGTTTTGGTCGCCAAATGCCAGGACGACGGGTGGATTGACACCTGTCCACAGCAGCGATACGGCAGTGAGGGTATCACCTCGCTGGATGCCTGTAAATGTACTAATTGCCCACATTGAATCGACGAGGTCGCCCAATGCGTACCCATAGAGGCCGACATCCTCAATGAAATGATTGCGCAACAATGCTTTATCGGTGATTCGCTGTGGTTCAGGCACTTTTTTCCCGCTTCTGAAGCAAAATATCCAGCAGACCATCGTCATCAAACTCGGTGCGATAGCGTTGAACGAACTCTTCGACAGTGAAATAATGATTCTGGGTGCCAATGTTTTCCAGCACATAAGTTGCCGCCAGCGAACCGATACGTCCAGCGACATCCCAACGCCAGCCGTGACTCAAGCCAATGAGCAGCCCGGCCCGGAAGGCATCACCAACGCCTGTTGGGTCCGCGATTTCGACCTCTTTGAAGGTTGGAATAAAGTGCGTCTCGCCCTGATGATAAATATGAGCACCCTGTTTTCCGCGTGTGATGATGAGGGTCTTATCGGATTCGGCCAGTGAAGGCAAATCAAGGCCGGTCTTGTTGGCTATAACATCCCACTCGTATTCATTGCAGGTAAGTATCTTACAGTTATCAATGCCGTGACGCAGGGCATCACCATCCAGGCGGGCGGTTTGCTGGCTGGGATCGTAGAGAAACGGAATATCCAGTTCCATGCATTCTTCAATCAGGTTGTGCATGGCATCCGGGGCATTGGGAGAAATGACGACCAGATCCGGCATTTTATTCGTCACATCACGAATGCCAAATTCGCCAGCACGACCCATCGCACCCGCATAAAATGTGGCAATCTGGTTATTTTCGATGTCGGTGTTGGCAAAAAAGGAAGCCGTAAACACATCTTCCAGCACAACGACGGTGGAGGTATCAACTCCGACATTTTCCAGCCATATTTGATAGTCGCCAAAGTCGCGCCCGGCTGTACCAAATACGCGAGGCCGGGCACCAAGCAGGGCCATTGTATAGGCAATGTTGGGGGCAATGCCACCATAGTGACGAGTCATATCATCAACGAGAAAACTTACACTGAGTTTATCAATGGAGTCCGTAAGGAGTGCTTCTTTAAACTTTCCGGGGAAGCGCATTAAATAATCAAACGCGATTGAGCCTGTGACCAAAATATCCATTGTTGCATTCCATGATTTAACGGGCAAAACGTTCGAATTATAATGATGGTTGGTTTTCCAAGCGGGAAAACAAAAAGCCAGCATCTAGACAACGCTGACTTCATTGAGCGGGTAACGGGACTCGAACCCGTGTCAACAGCTTGGAAGGCTGCTGTGTTACCACTACACCATACCCGCACTGTTATTTAATCATACAAAATCTATAGAAAAATTCAAGAGGAAAATAAATTTCCCCGCAGGTTGTACAGACTACGCCGTTTGATTGAGCGAGGTCGAAATGTACTCCTGAACAGCGTCTATAACGTCCTGGTGAGTCGGGTATTCATCATCCCACCCCACAAAACGCCACACAATTTCACGTTCAGGATTGAGAAGATAGATGCCAACCTTGCGAGTAGTACTCGGCGGCACTGCACCCACTAACATGTCCGCGATGGTCGCATCTTCGTCGGCGTGCAGGCCAAACGGCAGCGATTTGCGGACAGTCATGCGGAATGCATCAATCTTGAATGATTCTTCGGGAATGATAAAGACGGCGTTTATACCCCGGTGTTGAAAGTGGGGATAGCGGGCGCGAGTGGCAACAATCTGGTGGACGCAGAAGGGACACCATGTGCCGCGCAGGACAAATATGATCAATCCTTTTTCGCCCATTTCTTGTTGAAGGGTCGACTCGTCTCCGTTAACACTGGTAACTTTAAAATCGGGTAAGGTATCGCCAGGCTCTACTTTTAACTTCTCAACCATTCGTATCTCCGCCATAATCATTATCTACGTTGTTCACTCTAAATAGAGTGCCTCACTAATGTAAAAAGATTACTTTAACTTGATAAGAAAATGCTTAATTTTGAAAAAATCCCCGGAGAAAAGCGAGGTATTCATTCCTGCAAGCAACGTGCTAAACTGAACGAGAAAATCGAAAGCGCCAGGAGGACGATTCATGTATCGCAAACTTATCTGGTTAGTATTGGTAATGCTGCTCATTGCCGCGCCCGTGCTGGCTCAGGGTGGTATTGATGACGAGCGGCGTGCGCAAATGATGGCGGTTGAGCAACAGGTCATCGCCCTGCGCGAACTGGCTCCAGCGGAGAACATTGAGCGCCTGCTGGTCAATGAAGCTGAGCTTGAAGGATTAGTTTTAGGAACGCTGCTCAGTGAATATACGGTGGAACAGGCACATGATGAAGTGTTGTTCTACGCCACGCTGGGTTTTATGGATCGCACGGTGAATCTGCATCAAATCACACAGGATGTCTCAACCGAACAGGTTGCCGGGTTTTATGACACGGAGCAGGATTTGATGTATGTGATGATGCCCAACAACGAGTTTGACACACTTACTTCCATCATTTATGCGCATGAATATACCCATGCCCTTCAAGACCAGAATTTTGACCTCGACTCCCTTATCTCGGACGAGATTTTTGACGCTGAGCCGGATTATGCGCTCGCTAATCTGGCTCTGATCGAAGGTGATGCGCAACTGATGACGCTGCTTTATACCGAGTGGCTGCTAGAGAATGATCCCGGTGCGGCTACTTCAATGCTGGCCGCGATAGACTCAGTGGAGATGTCGGCACTGGAGGGTGCGCCGGATATTATCGAAGCTGAATTGATCTTCCCCTATGATGCCGGACTGCGTTTCGCTCAGGCACTCTATGAGGAAAATGGCTGGCGAATTCTGGACAAGGTTTACAATCGCCCGCCGCTCAGCACCGAGCAGATTTTGCATCCTGACTTGTATCTGCTGTATGAAGAGCCGCAGGTTGTAGAGCTGGCTTCGCTGGATGATTTCTTCGTGGACAATCCGACGTGGACGCTGGTGCGCAGCCATGCCCTCGGCGAATTTTATATCACCGAACATCTCAAAGTGAGGCTTCCAGCTAACGAGGCGCAACTGGCAGCAGAGGGCTGGGGCGGTGATCGTTTTGATATGTATGTAAATGGAAATGAGCAGGTAGTGGTCGCGTGGAAACTGGTGTGGGATACCCCGGAAGACATGGACGAGTTCAACATGGCGTACAATGTATTCGCCGCGACATGGACCGGCTCACGGCCTGAAATATTCGATAACAATGTTTCGTGCTGGTGGACCGCGACATTCACGGTGTGCAAAACCACTGCCGGGGAGGAAACATTAATCTCCATTGCTCTCACGACTGATATGGCACGCGGCATAATCGACTTCCAGCTTGAAAATGTGGTTCAACAGGGGTTTATCTTCGGATGACGATTACCATTGTGGGGCTTGGTCCCGGCAGCATCAATCAACTGACACTGGAAGCATGGCGCTTTCTGGATGAAGCGGGTGAGGTGTATTTACGCACGGCGCGACATCCTATGATTAAAGACCTGCCACAAAACACGACTTACCATTCATTTGACGAGTTGTATGACAAAGCAGAGAGTTTTGAGGCATTGTATCAGACCATTGCCGAACAAATCGTGGCAAAGGGTGATGTTGTGTACGCCGTGCCGGGTCATCCATTTGTGGCAGAAAAGACCACCTCGCTAATCATTAAGCTGGCACGGGAGCAGGGCATCCCTGTCAGGATTGTCGAGGGATTGAGTTTCATTGAGCCGACGCTGACCGCGCTGGGCATTGATGGCGTGGAAGGCTTGCAAATTCATGATGCGCTGGACATCGGGGCCATGCACCATCCTCCACTCAACCCGGACCAGCCTGCCATCATCGCGCAGGTGTATAATCGTGCCGTCGCCAGCGGCCTCAAACTCACCCTCATGAACCAGTATGCGGATGAATATGAGGTGGTGTTGGTGCATGGCGCGGGAACGCCCGATGTTGAATTAGAGCGTGTTCCGCTGTATGAAATTGACCGCAGCGACAAGATCGCTCACCTGACCTCGCTGTATATCCCGCCTATGCCCCAACCATCAAGTTTTCAGGCTCTGTTAGAGGTGACAGCCCATCTCCGTGCCCCGGAAGGTTGCCCCTGGGATCAGGAGCAGACACATGAAAGCCTGCGGCGCTATCTCCTTGAAGAAGCACATGAAGTGCTGGAAACGATTGATAAAGGCGATATGACGGCCCTCGCTGAAGAACTTGGCGACCTCACCTCACAGGTGCTGCTGCATACCCAGATTGCGGTCGATGATGGTGATTTTTATATCACGGATGTCATGCATCACATCGTCGAGAAACTCATCCGGCGTCACCCGCACGTATGGGGTGATGTGGATGTCGAGAATTCGGGGGATGTGGTCAGGAATTGGGAATCCATCAAAGCTGAGGAAAAAAACAACAAGGAACAGCGTGAGTCGGTGCTGGATGGCATCCCGGCTGGACTACCCGCTCTCATCCGCGCCACACGCTTACAGGAACGAGCAGCGCGTGTTGGCTTTGATTGGGCTGAAATCGGACCCGTCATCGACAAAATCCGCGAGGAAATAAATGAAATTGAGCAGGCCGAGGATGACGACGAACGGGCCAGAGAATTCGGGGATTTGTTATTCGCCATTGTCAACTGGACACGCTGGCTGGACCTTGATGCGGAAAGCCTGCTGCGTGAAACGAATCTGCGATTCTACCAACGGTTCCGCTACATTGAGACACAGGTCGCCGAACAGGGCCGCTCCCTGACCGATATGACCCTCGATGAGATGGACGCACTGTGGGAGGCGGCAAAGGAAAAGGGTTTATAAAAGGAGGCGTTTATGCGCCGGGTATTGATGCTTGTATTGCTGACTGTAGGATTGTCTGTTGTTTTGACGGATAGTGCATCGCATCGTCCGGCTCTGGCCTGTACCGGACCAATTCTGGCACCGCTTGATACTATGCTGAGCGAATCCGATTTTGCATTCTATGGGAGGATCGTTGACGTTGATAGCCTCGGCGGAAATGCCATTGTTCAGGTCGATTCGTATCTCACCGAGAATGTTGGTCCAGAATATGCGGGCATCCAGCAAAACGTTCACCGTCAAGTAAGGGGCTATCAACAAAATTACTATTCGTGCGGCATTTATGGCGTTCAGATGCGTCCCGGTGACACCGGCATTTTCTTTGCCAATAGAAAACCTGAAGGCGTCATGTGGGTTGATTACGTATGGTACACATTCTCAGATGAGGCAGCGACTCGTAAGGCATACTATCTCGATGAGAATGGCGAATTTTCGGCGGGCGTTCAAGAATATTCTCAGGCCGAACTTCTTTCCATTGTTGAGCAAATAACACAGACTGCACCCTTACCACCCGATACTTCCCAAACAGAAGTGCTGCCCGCCCCCATATTGATTCGAACGGATGACAATTCTGCCTATATGCTGCCGATTGATATGCAAGAACCTGTTTTACTGGCTGAGAATGTTGAAGATGTTCAATACGATGGAAATACACTGGCGCTTTTTAAAGCTGATGGTATTCAAGTTGAAACGCTTTACACCTACGAGTACAGTTCCTCGGAGTTTGGAGATGCCTATTGTATTACTTCTGAGTGCTTTCAGGTTGCCGCAGAGGGATTCTGGACAGCCTACCAGCAAGATTCGACAACAATAGCTCTTTGCTACTCTATCTATTCGTTTTGCGAGGGAACGTATGAGATAAAGGGAACAGGATTTAACATTTCACAGAGCGGAGAATTTATTGCGACCTGGGATGCATCTGCGATCACGATTCATGACATTGGGTCTATGAGCGCCAGTGAAAAGCTGGTTACGTTTGAATATGAGGGACAAATTGACGCAAGTTTGTGGAGCGATGAGGGTCAACTTTTCGCATTTACGGATGCAAATGGCCTCAATATCTGGAATCGACGGCGTGCTTTAGAAAACCCTCAATTAGTAGTCTCAAAATCAGTTGCTTCCAATCCCTACCCCATTTCGTTTTCTGCTCGTAACACATACATTGGAGTTCACGACGGGGACGAACGATATACGTTGGACTTGTTGACTGGGACTCAACTCCCATATGGTAATGTTTCGCCAGATGAACATCACTTAGCAATTTCATACACAGGAGAATCCGATTCTGCTATTCACGTTTGTGACCTGTATGTGCAATGTGAGGAACAAGGCATTTTGTATTTTGGCGTTAGTGGCTCAACGTGGACATCACACAACCGATTGCTGGTTAATGGGTGTGTGGCTGGTGATGATTGCGGCTTGCTATTTTATCCTCATATATACGGTCCAACTGAAATATTCCATGAAACGTGGAGGAGTTATCTAAGTTTCCATGACAACATTCCTTATGACGAGGTTGATGTTGGCTTTCCGTGGTGGGAAGGTACATCGCTCATTTATCATCCTATCAGAGAAACGATTGCCCTGATTAACAATCCACAGACATTCTCAATTGCCTTTGGAATTGATGACCCCATCCACATATTTCAGGATGAACGCTATGTGACCATCGACTTCTCAGAACATATTGACGGCGATATTGTCAGTATTGAGTGGCTGCCATCCTACTTTTATGAAAACACATTCCGGCGGTATGTAAGATAAGGCATGATGCACCGTCCGTCATGCTTCAAAACTCATGTGTCTTCTGACATTTTTCATATCTGGTCAATGTAAGATATAGAGTCAGGAGGTTAGAATATGAACGAACGATATCGTGCACGCCGGAATGCATTTGGCATCATGACCATCGTCTGGTTGATTGTGGGGGTATGTATTGTCACGTCTTCCTATGCGGTGGTATTTTACGATAGCTGGAATGAAGAGGGTTGTGACGGCAGTTTACTGAATATCGCCTGCAACGAGAACGCTGCTGACAATATCGGGTCCACCACCATTGTGATAGGTCTTTTCACCCTCTTAGTGTACTTACCCTTCCTGTTCGGCTTTGCTTTCCAGACGTGGCGTTTTCATCGCATGTTGAGTGCCATCTGAATGAAATAAGGGGCGGCTGTCACACCACCCCCGATGTGTTTTCTAGTAGGCTTTGGCGAAGTAGGCCATGCGGTCAGCCTCACCCTCGCAGCAGATACATTTGCCCTTCATCGCAGGCTGGGGCTGGTCCAGCGGGAAGCAGCGGCTGACCGCCTGGAAATCCTCTTTAGTACGGTTTTCACATTCAGCACCGCCACAGAACCATGTCAGTGCCCAGCCGTTGTTGCGCAGAATTTCCCCGAATTTCTCGTAGTCATTCTCCACAATAGTGATATTGCTGTCGCGGAATTCGGTGGCCTGTTTGAGCAGATTGGCTTGAATATCGACCATAAGCTGCAAAACATGATCGACAACTTTGTCCTGATTTATGAATTCTTTGCCCGCCTTGCCAGGAATATCACGCCGCGCTATCGCCGCACTGCCCTTCTCGACATCTTTGGGACCAATTTCGATGCGGACAGGGACACCGCGCATTTCCCAGTCGTTGAATTTATAGCCGGGCGTTACATTTTCGCGCAAATCGACATGTAACCGCAGGCCCTTCGCCTTGAGCGTATCACGCAGACGATCCACGACTTCGAGCACACCGACTTTTTCCTCATCCTTGCGCCAGATAGGCACAAGAACAACCTGTATCGGGGCGATTTCGGGCGGCAAGCGCAGTCCCTGATCATCACCATGCGCCATGATAATCGCGCCGACCATGCGGGTGCTAACGCCCCATGAGGTTGTCCAGCAGTACTGCTGCTCGTTGTTCTCATCAACGTACTGGATGTCGAAAACTCTGGCGAAATTCTGCCCTAGATTATGGCTAGTGCCAGCTTGCAGCGCCTTTCCATCGCCCATCATGGCCTCGATGGTATAGCTTCGTAGCGCTCCAGCGAAGCGTTCCTGATCGCTTTTCTGGCCCTTGATGACCGGAATAGCCGCTTTTTCGATGGCGAATTCGGCATATATGTCCAGCATTTGCAGGGCTTCGGCTTGAGCTTCATCATGGGTGGCGTGGGCGGTGTGGCCTTCCTGCCACAGGAATTCGCTGGTACGCAGGAAAGGCCGTGTGCGTTTTTCCCAGCGCACAACATTGGCCCACTGATTAAGCAGCAGCGGCAGATCGCGGAAGGATTGAATCCAGCGTGACATCGCCTCGCCAATAATGGTTTCACTGGTGGGGCGGATCACGTAAGGTTCGGCCAGTTCTTTGCCGCCGCCATGCGTCACGACGGCAAGTTCCGGGGCAAAGCCTTCAACATGATCGGCCTCTTTTTCAAGGAAGCTCATTGGGATGAACAGTGGGAAGTAGGCATTCTGGTGGCCGGTTTCTTTAAACCGTCGATCCAGATTGCTCTTGACCGCCTCCCATAGTTCATAGCCGTATGGTTTGATAATCATGCATCCACGCACTGGCGTCTTTTCTGGATTGTCCACCAGTTCGGCCTGGACGACGACTTCGTTATACCATGCGGAATAGTCTTCACTTCGTGGTGTTACACCTTGCTTAGACACCCAATTTGCTCCTTTTTGATGTTTTTACGAGTAAAGATGGTTCAGGATGTATTATAACATATATTTTTCTATCAATACGCTCTATGTGAAATTAAAAAGCAACGTCAGCATCCCATTGAAAAGACTGAACATCAATGCTAAAGCGTGTGTACAAGATGCGTTTGAGTAAATGA
>JAKEEQ010000377.1 GCA_022616515.1 Chloroflexota bacterium
TCATTTACTCAAACGCATCTTGTACACACGCTTTAGCATTGATGTTCAGTCTTTTCAATGGGATGCTGACGTTGCTTTTTAATTTCACATAGAGCGTATTACTTAACGCCAATGACATTCTTTTTCCGCACCGGAACGCTGTTACTCGGCAGCCTGCTTCTCATATTTACCGGACTGCTGTTCAATGCCCGCAGTGAAGACTCGGCGGCCCGCTGGCTGCTGTTTGTCTCCAACCGTGATGGGTGGCGTGATGTGTATCGCATCAACCCCGATAACGGTTATGCGCAGCGCCTGACGATGGACCTCAACGAAGAATTTTTACCGCGCTGGTCTGGTGATGGGCAGTGGTTGGTCTATGAAACCGGGCGTGAAATTTACCGCATGAAGCTCAACGGCAAGGGCAAGCAAAATCTATCGCGTATCGCCGGGCAGAGTCACCGCTTCCCGGATTGGTCGCCCGATGGCGAATGGATTGCTTTTGTGGCGGGTAGCAATGCCGTATCGCATATCTACGCCATGCGCAAAGATGGCTCCGAATTGAAACAGTTAACGACCGTCGCCGCCAATTATTGGTCGCCGCGCTGGTCCCCGGATGGCACGTCGATTGTTTACGCCTCGGATAAAGATTGGAAGCCAGAAATCATCTTACAGGAAGAAGCGTTTGCCACCGAACCCACCCGGCAGGTGGATTTATACCGCATTACCCGCGATGGCATGGACGAAATCCGCCTGACCGATGCGCCCGGCCTTGATTGGTATCCGTCGTGGTCGCCGGACGGGCAGTGGCTGGTTTTTGCCTCGTCGCGCGATTCGGACTTTGAGATTTACCGGATGCGGGTGGATGGCAGTGACCTTGAACGTTTGACCTATTCCATCGGCAACGACGAGTTTCCGGCGTGGTCCCCGGATGGCAAGTGGATTGCCTTCACCTCCATTCGCTCCGGGGATATTGAAATTTACCTTGTGTCACCGGACGGGAATAACCTGCGCCGGGTTACCGCCAGTTTTAATCTCGATGTGTCTCCGGCATGGTCGCCCCTGTTCGATTCGCGCTGGAATCCGGCTCTGTTTGCGCTGTCGGGCGGGCTGCTGTTGATGATGAGCGCTGGTTTGCGGCGGTTTCGGGAGGGTTGGTCATGGTTACCCCTCCGCTCTCATTGATTTAATCTCACTCAAACCCCTCGATAAACTTTCGTTAAATCTTGCCTTAAACCTGTTGACAAAAGACCTCAAAATTGTTAGGTTTTTCATGTAGAATTGTGACAAATTGTACATTCAAAGCCGGAGTCTATCAGTACACTCTAGGTAACTGATACCAATCCAGTTCTATAACAGTCAGTATCGGGAAAAATATGGGACGACCGAGCTTCTTAACGAAATCACCGCAGACAGCCCCCCAACCCGCGCGGGATGGGTCTCAGTTAGTGAAGCGCCAGTACGTGCGCTTTGCATTTTATAAACTATTCCCGGAATGGCGTCGCTTGCCCCGCGAGGAGCAGGCCGACCAGAAACGGGAACTGCTCGACACCATCAAGGGCTTCGGACGGCGGATGCTGCTGCGCCCGTATAGCACGATGGGCACACGCGCCGATGCCGAACTCCTACTCTGGCAAATCGCCGAAAGCATGGAGCCTTTTCAAGAACTTGCCACCGCCATCATGTCAACGCGCATGGGCGGTTATCTTGATTTGACCTACTCGTATCTCTCGCAAACCAAGCGTTCTATCTATGAAATCCGGGACAAACCCGGCGAAGACGAAATGGAGCGGCTGGTCATTCAGCCCACCGAGGCCAAATATCTGTTTGTGTATCCCTTCATCAAGACTCGCCCCTGGTATCACATGACGCAGCATACCCGTCAGGGCATCATGGACGAGCATATTGTAGTGGGGCGCAAATATCCCTCGGTCAAGCTGAACACAACCTATTCATTCGGTCTGGACGATCAGGAATTTGTGGTGGCGTTTGAAACCGACGAACCCGCTGATTTCCTCGATCTCGTTCAGGAACTGCGCGAGACCGAATCAAGCCTGTATACCCTCAGCGACACACCGCTGTTTTCCTGCATCAACATGAGCCTGCCACGCGCACTTGACTCGCTTGGTGGCCCGGCCATTACCGTTGAAGAGGAAGAAGAAACACAGGAAGAAGTGTGGCTGGATTGGGGTCCGGTGGACGAGTTGCCGCCGGGTGAAACGGCGACCGTCTATCTGGACGGCCAACAGGTGGCTCTGTTCAATGTTGATGGCGACATCTACGCCCTCAGCAACCGCTGTTCACATGCGCGGGGACCGCTGGCTGAAGGTCAGGTTGATGAGTATGAATGCACCGTTGTGTGTCCGTGGCACTACGCCAAATACGACCTGAGGACCGGACAAGTGGTTGATGGTGTGGCGAGTGCGCCAGTTCCGCGTTTTGAAGTTGACATCCGTGATGGCATTATCTGGGTTGGGCGAAAGGCACAGTAGCATTGACCCTAATTGTCGTAGGCATGAACCACCGTACTGCGCCGGTGGCCCTGCGTGAACAACTAGCGCTTTCGGGAGAGCGCCTCCGCACCGCACTGGATGAACTCGTTCAGGACAGTGGCATCCACGAGGCTGTAATCCTATCGACCTGTAACCGGCTGGAAGTCTATGCTGACGCCATTGATGACGTGTATGGATGGCATGTTCTGGAGCAATATCTGGCGGACATGGAGCGGGTAACGCTCGCCGAGTTAAAGCCGTCCTTATATTATCTGGCCGGTGAAGAGGTTGTCACCCATCTGTTAAACGTGGCGTCCGGTCTGGACTCCATGATTCTGGGTGAACCTCAGATTCTGGGACAGGTAAACTGCGCCTATGGTGAAGCGCACGGGGTAGGTGTCACCGGGCCAGTATTGTCGCGCCTGTTTACGCAGGCGGTACATTGCGGTAAACGGGCGCGTACCGAAACGGACATCAGCCGTCACACCACCTCCGTCAGCCATGCCGCAGTGAAGCTGGCCCAGCGCGATCTGAAAGACCTGACAAAGGTCAACGCCCTCATCGTAGGAGCCGGGGAAATGGCCGAACTGGCGGCCAATGCCCTCAGCAAATACCACTGCCAGTCGATTACCTTCATCAACCGTACCCATTCCAGAGCCGAAGATTTAGCCAGCCAGTACAACGGCCTCACCCGAAGCTGGCATCTCCTGCTTGAATCATTGAAGACCGCCGATGTGGTGATCAGTTCGACCGGGGCACCCCATCCGGTGATTCACACTGAAGAGGTCAACCTCATCTTACCTTACCGCAATGGACGCCCGCTGCTGTTCATCGACATTGCCGTGCCGCGTGATGTGGAAGAAGGGGTTGGCGAACTGCCGACGGTCATCAGCTACGACATTGACGACCTGAACCGTGTTGTGGATGAAAATGGCTCAAAACGCGCGGAATCGGCCCGTGCAGCCGCCGTCATCGTTGAACAGGAAGCCGAAGAGTTCATGATATGGTTACACAGCCGCGAGGTAGTCCCGGTCATCGTGGAACTGCGCCGCCGCGTGGCAGACATTGCCGGGGCTGAAGTTTCACAGGCCCTGAACCGCCTCGATGGTTTGACCAAGCAGGAACAGCAAATCGTTGACCGCTTGGCCCATCGCATCGTCAACAAGATTTTGCACGAGCCAACCACCCGTCTCAAAGAACAGGCTGTGGAAGGCAACGGTGAACTCTACGGGCAAATCCTATCAGAGTTGTTCGGGCTGAATGGACATGGGCGGAATGACTGAAACCGTGCGCATTGGGTCGCGCGGCTCCGCACTGGCCCGCTGGCAAACCGATCACGTCTCCGAACTGCTGCAAGCAGCCCATTCCGGCTTGAACGTAAAAATCGAAATTTTCACCACGCGCGGTGATGAAGTGCTGGATAAACCCCTGCCCATGATTGGCGGCAAGGGGCTTTTTACTGCTGAACTCGAAGCAGCATTGCGCGAAAAACGCATCGACTTTGCCGTGCACAGCCTCAAGGATTTGCCTACCGAAAATCCTGAAGGGCTGGTGGTTGGTGGTATTCCTGAGCGTGAAAAGGTGCTGGATGTACTGGTCAGCCGCGACGGGTATATCCTCGAAACGCTGCCCACCAATGCCACCATCGGCACGAGCAGCCGTCGCCGCGCCGCACAACTGAAACATTTCCGCCCTGATCTTCAGATGCATGACATTCGTGGCAATGTCGGCACGCGCATCGACAAAGCACATGATCCGGCTGGCCCCTATGATGCAATTGTGCTGGCCTATGCCGGGGTGCTGCGGCTGGGTCTTATGCAGCATGTCACTGAGGTTTTGCCGCTGGAGATTATGCTGCCCGCGCCGGGACAGGGTGCGCTGGGTATCCAATCCCGTGATGAATCCGCCTCGCTGGATATTCTCGCACCCATCAATGATGACCATACGCGCCTTTCTGTGACGGCGGAACGCGCTTTTCTGGCCGGATTGGGCGGTGGCTGTTCGATACCGGTTGCGGCCTATGCCCATGTTGTTGATGGTCAACTGGTGCTGCGTGGTCGCGTGAGTGCAGTAGATGGCAGTCAGCAGATTGAGGTCGAAAAAGACATCACTGCCAGCGATCTATCCAGTGCAATGGCATTGGGCCGTGAA
>JAKEEQ010000378.1 GCA_022616515.1 Chloroflexota bacterium
CATTTACTCAAACGCATCTTGTACACACGCTTTAGCATTGATGTTCAGTCTTTTCAATGGGATGCTGACGTTGCTTTTTAATTTCACATAGAGCGTATAGTAAGTAAACGAGGGCGCGGCTCTCCGATGAGAAAGCGATGAAAAATCCACAGTGACCCTCCCGCTTTTGATCGGGATAGGTACACTTGTATTGAAAAATAATGGTGTGGGAGAAAAGCGCGTTATGCGTCATATTGTTTTTGCGTTGATATTTGTATTTGGAATAATGCTAGTGATCTTCGCTGGCACGGAGACTCGGACCAGTGCGCAAGACCCGGCAGTGACACCGTGGGAATGGAACCTGCCCCCCGGCTTCCCGGAGTCAGCCGTCCCTGAAGACAACCCTATGACGGTTGAAAAGGTTGAGTTAGGTCGCTATCTGTTTTATGATCCTCGCCTGTCAGGTAATGGTGTGCTTTCCTGTTCAACCTGTCACATTCAGGGGCTGGCCTTCACCGATGGACGGGCCGTTTCGGCGGGTTCAACGGGCGAGACCACCCCCCGCAACTCCATGTCACTCACCAATGTCACCTATAATGGAACTTTCACGTGGGCACATCCTGCCCTGATCCGCATCGAACAGCAGCTTGTCATTCCCATGTTCGGCGAGACACCCATCGAAATGGGTATCACAGGCAATGAGGAAGAGGTATTAGACCGTCTACGCAGCGATGAAACCTATCAGGAACTCTTCGCAGCCGCCTATCCCGATCAGGAAGACCCTTTCAATTTTAACGCCATTGTGCAGGCTATCTCCTCGTTCGTGCGCACCATGATTTCCGGTAATTCGGCCTTCGATAGATTTGCCTTTCAGGGCCAGCGCGACGCCATGAGCGAATCGGCCATTCTGGGGATGAATCTGTTTTACAGCGAACGCTTTGAGTGCTTCCACTGCCACACTGGATTTAACTTCACGATTTCGACGGTTCACAGCACCTCCGCTATCCCGGAGCGGCCTTTTTTCAACACTGGCCTGTATAATGTTGACGGCGAAGGCGGCTATCCTGCCCCCAATCGCGGTGTGTATGAGATTTCCGGCGAACTGGAAGATATGGGCGCGTTTCGTCCCCCGACGCTGCGCAACGTCGAAGTAACTGGCCCCTATATGCACGACGGCAGCATGGAGACGCTTGAGGAAGTCGTTGATTTCTATGCCGCCGCTGGACGCAACATTGAAGAGGGCGAATTTGCCGGGGATGGTCGCGAGAATCCACTGAAAAATGCCTTCGTGATCGGCTTTGAGGCGACGGAGCTTGAAAAACAGGCTCTAATCGATTTCCTCAAATCATTGACCGACGACGATTTTCTGACTAATCCAGCCTTCAGCAATCCGTTTGAAACCGCTGAGGAGTAGCTTGACCGGACATGCCGAAAGAGGAAAACCATGACATCCGCCGATAGATTTGATGCGAGTATTGACCACTGGCTTCATCTGATGACCGAACCCTGGAATCGGTTGAGATACACCCTTTACCGGCACAATCTGGCGCGGCATATGACGGGTGAAGCGCTGAGCGTGCTGGATATTGGCGGTGGCAATGGTGGCGATTCAATCCCGCTGGCATTGCAGGGCCATCAGGTGGCGCTGGTGGATTACTCTCAAAAAATGCTGGACGAGGCAATAAAGCAGGCTAGAGAACAAGGCGTTGAAGACCAAATAAGCGTTCATCACACGACTCTGAAAAGCCTTCCCACCATCTTTCCTGAAGCCGCCTTTGATGTGGTGTTATGTCACAATGTAATTCAGTATGTAGACGATATGCCACAGGCTATTAAAATCATCAGTGAGCTTACGCGAAATGCTGGCATTATTTCAATCATCAGCACCAATCGCTATTCCGAAACATTACAGGCCGCAACCCTGAGAATGGACCTTGATGAAGCCCTTTCAAAGCTGGATGTCACGAATACCCATTCACTTGTTTTCGACACACCTGTGAACTACTATTCAGCACAGGAAGTTATTGATGTGTTGACGGCTGCTGGCTGTGAGCTTCTGGGACATTACGGGGTCCGCTGTGTGATGGATTATATCCACGACAACGATGCCAAAGGTGATCCTGAGTTCTACCAGAAACTGGAACGTCTGGAACTGGCAATGAGCGACAAATATCCGTATTACCTGACCGCCCGCTTCTTCCAGATCATTACTCACCGACGGTTGTAATCTAATGGTTTACTCGAAACACCTCATCTCTTTCATGCACGGCGTTGATGATGCCTTCAACCGTCGCCTTGAAAAGCCGCTTCCAGCGATCTTTCACCAGCGGCTTAATCAGGCCAATGGCGGTTCCGTGAAATACCTCAAGGTTGGTGATGCGTGTACCGCCGTCAGACAGTTCCTCAAATAACCAGACGTGCTTTGACTTTATACCCTTCTGGTCTTTTGACCAACCTACCCGTCGCCCGGCCTCCAATTCATCAACCGTTTCTTTTGAGCGCATCGCTCCCACCGGAAAGCCCAGAATCAACTCCTGTTCAAAGGTCGCGCCAACTTTCCAGCCCGGCTCGCCAATCCAGCGCGTACCGGCAAACAGCGGCGAATAATCGGGCCAGTTTTCAAGCCGGGTCCACATCTCCCACAATTCTTCGCGGGGCCGGTCTGTTTCCTCAGAAGCGTAAACCACCAGTGTTTTCCACGTTGGCTCATCGACACCCATCTCATTTAGAACAGCCCGTCGAAGCTCTTTGTCCATAAACGCCTCCTTCAGTCATTATCAACTCGACATTATAGAAATTTGGTTGGCTATCGTGTAGTGACAGAACGGGGCAGATTTTATGACATATCGCATCTGTTTCTAAACAACTTCTTACGATTCATGTTGTATAGTTATTCTTTGAAATTCGACAAATATCGAGGTGAGGTAGATGTTTTTCTTCGATTCTGGTTATCTGTTGTTTGTGTTCTTGCCCACACTGGTCATCAGCGGGCTGACACAACTCTACATTCGTAATGCCTACAAAAAATGGGGGCAAACCGCCAACAGCCGTAATGTGAATGGTGTTGGCACCGCGCAGGCCATCATGCAAAATTATGGTCTGGGCCATGTGCAGTTGCAGGGTGCTCAGGGACAACTTGCTGACCACTATTCCCCCCGCGAACAGGTGGTGCGGTTGTCGCCACAGGTGGCGAATCAACCGTCTGTTGCATCAATGGCAATTGCTGCGCATGAATTCGGGCATGTCCAGCAGTGGTCATCACAAAGTCTACTGATTGGTGCTCGTGAATTTCTGGTGCCGGGTGTGCGGTTTGGTTCGGGTGCGGCCCTGTGGTTGATTATCCTGGGGCTGTTCATGAATTTTACGGGCCTGGCGTTGATTGGGCTTGGGCTATTCGGGCTGGCCGTACTCTTTTCAATATTGACCCTGCCCATCGAGATTGATGCCAGCCGCCGTGCGCTAAAGATGCTCAACGACATGGGCTTTCTAGTCACACATGAAGACCGGCGCGGTGCACGCTCGATGTTGACGGCGGCTGCGCTGACTTATGTGGGCGCGATGGTTGTCTCAATCATTACGTTCCTCTACTATGCTAATCTCGTGATGGGACGCCGCGACTAACAAAAAGCAGGGACATGGTTTTGCTGCCGTGCCTACAACTCATCATCCCGTAACCAATCGGGTAAATCATCCCCTCGCTGATGTCCCAACCGATTCTGCGGAAAGGACCGGCGAGGGCGTGTTGTTTTTTGGCCTTCTTGCTTTCGTTTCTGTTTTTCTTCAATGGCATCTTTGAGGGGCATTTCCTCGCCAAAATCGGGAATATCTTCGGCGCGAAAACTGCGGAACGACTGGTCGGTAATGTCGCGATACAGTGTTGAAAGCTGTTCGCGTAAATATTCTTTCATGCGACGCCGTAATTGGCGACGTCGAATCTTGGGTAACTGGCTTTTGGTGCAGCGGCTGGCCCCCTGACCTATACCCACCGTGCGCGTATCGCGTTCATAAGACAGGCGCTTTTTCTCACGCGGTGTCAGGCGACGCTCAGGCGTCTGAAGGGCGGGTTGCTCCTGAAGAGTGAAACTCTGTTCAATGAGCCAGTCCGTCGCGTGCTTATAATTGCTAAACATGCACTCTACTTTATCCTCCCGATCAGGATTGATGACATCGAAGCGCATCCCGTTTTCGCCCATCATACACCGCAGGAAACGCATTTCTTCTTCAGCCGTCCAGACCTGTTCCCAGAGTACCTCCATGTGACAATCCTCTCCCTCCTTTCCTGTAATTGTACACAAGTTTTGATGACATCCCTTAAGATTACCCGGCGACACAACGTCTATAATTGACAGCAATCCTGTGTTGTATAGGAAGGAAGTAGATGTGTCGGATCATGCTGCAAAAGTAATTTGGAACGGGATTGGATTATCATTTATTGGCATCACCGACGAGCGCGATGACATCCCTATCAAAATCGGCTGGCGTGAAGAAGGAAATTCAGAAGGACTGTCGCCAATGGCGCTAGTGTTGCAGGGTATGGCGGGCTGCACAGCGATGGATGTAGTCAGCATCCTGACGAAGAAACGCCAGAATCTTACGTTCTGCGAAGTGGAAGTCTTCGGCGAACAGCAAGAGGAGCACCCCCGCGTTTACCGTCATGTGAGAATTCATTATCGCTTCGGCGGCGCAGACCTGAGTCAAAGCGCTCTGGAACGTGCTATCGAACTCTCTATCACCCGGTATTGCCCGGTCAATGCCATCGTCCGCGAAGTTGCCGATATTGTCACTAGCTACGAAATCGTGGCATAACCCCGTAAGCCCGCTGCTGAAGCGGGTTTTTCCTGATCAAATTCCTATCATTCAAAATATTCTGAAAGTTATGAACGTATTGACGTTGCTGTTTGGATTCGGATATACTATGTTCAAGGTTTCACAAAAAAGTTTTATTCGCAGGACATGTAATGTATACTTTCCCGCAGTTTGTGGGACAACGAGGATAACCGATTAATGTCCGTAACTTTTCAGAATAATGTGCCCGCCACCAAACTTGATTGG
>JAKEEQ010000379.1 GCA_022616515.1 Chloroflexota bacterium
GTCGTTACTGTACCTGAGTCGTGAAAACGGGTTCTTCTTTCACAATATTCAAATGTGTGCGCCAGTTCACCGTTGGCTTGATAAGACGCGGATCAATGCGCTCCCGATGGTGCTGAGCCAGTTCAATCATGCCCGCAATCACATCATCATCCAGCAGGTGCGGCTCAAGACCGAGTTCAACCAGTTTCGTATGTTTGACGCTGTAGAAGTGTTCTTCACTCTCGACACGCGGATTAGACAGGTGATCGACATCAACGGTTAAGCCCATCTCACCGGCCACTTTCTGAACGCGATTCGCGATGTCGGCCACGGAGAACCATTCCGTAATCTGATTAAAGACCCGGAATTCGCCCGGTTTAGCAGGATTCAAGCAGGCCAGTTCGATGCAGCGCACCGTATCGCGCACATTGATATAGCCGCGTGTTTGACCGCCGGAGCCATAAATGGTCAATGGAAAGCCATAGGCCGCTTGCACGCAGAAACGATTCAGGGCCGTACCATAGACTTGATCGTAATCGAAGCGCGTTGCCAGCAAATCATCCATGTCCGTTTCCAGCGTTTCCGCTCCATACACAATCCCCTGATTCAAATCGGTGGCACGCAGGCCCCAGATTTTGCAGCAGAACAGGATGTTGTTGGAGTCGTGGACTTTGCTGAGGTGATAGAAGGAGCCGGGTTGTTTGGGGAAGGGCAGTTTGTCGCTGCGCCCCTTGTGATGAATCTCAATAAAGCCTTCTTCAATTTCAATGTTTGGTGTGCCATATTCGCCCATCGTGCCCAGTTTAACCAGATGCGCGTCCGGCGTAAATTCCTTCATTGCATACAACAGATTCAGAGTACCCAGTACATTATTTTCCTGCGAAAACAGCGCATGTTCACGGTCAATCATGGAATAGGGTGCGGAGCGCTGCTCGGCAAAGTGGACAATCGCATCCGGCTGGAATTCGGTCAACACATGCGCGAGTGCGTTATAATCGCGGGTATCACCATGATAGTGTTCAATGGTTTTGCCGGTAAGCTCGCGCCAGCGGTCGATGCGCTGGTGTAAGGTAGCAATTGGGAGCAGGCTGTCAAAACCGTGTTTCAGGTCAAATTGGCGGCGGGCTAAATTATCAAATACGGCTACATCAAAACCTCTGTTGGAAAGATAAAGCGCCTGGGGCCAGCCCAGGTATCCGTCGCCCCCTAAAACTAGTACTTTCATTGATTATTGTCTCCCGCTAATTTTACGAATAACTCCCGTTATAACACATGTCCCGACAAAGAGTTGCGCAGGTAAACGTTTAATTGTTCGAAATTCACACAAAGTGATACGTTAAACTCACTTTCTGATGGGTTCCGTAGGCCGCCTGAAGGACGTGCCGTTGCCCGTCCCTACCGAATCGCGGCGTTGTCGTAGCGTCCGCCCCTTAACCACAAAGTTGGATATGAGGGAACGCGAAACGGTTAGTAGGCTGTGCTGAGATGCTGATATTCGGGATGGCGCTCGATATAGGCGCGGATAAACGGGCACAGGGGCTGCACGCGGAGGTTATTGGCCTGAGCATACTCCAGCGCAAAGCGGGCCAGTTTACCGCCAATACCCCGCCCCTCCAATTCTTCTGGTACTTCGGTGTGGGTGAAAATTAAAGTCGTGCCGCCACTGCCTGAAATGTAATCGGCGTGGGCGATATTTCCATCAAGGTTAGCCTCGAAGCGATGCGCGGCCTCGTTGTGAACAACCTGAACATCGGTTGTCATGAGAACACCTTTCTCTCTACCATTGGGTATTTATCTTCAGAATACTCAATCGCCATTAGTATCGCGTTGGCGATCCCGAAACGCGGCGACATTATAGCGGTTCGCGCACCGATCACTGCAAAACCGCCGCGATTTATTGCGTGATGTATCGACAAAAACATCCTGGCATGGTTCGGCGGCACAGAAGCGCATGCGCTCCAGCCCGTGATGTTGTACCAGTGTAATCAATCCCCGCGCACATTCAATGGTTAACTGCTCAATCAGGGACGTTTCAGGCGGAATATCAAAACGCAGCGCCAGATTGTCCTCGTCAGGCTCAATCTGAATACCAAGTAGCGTTTGTCCCAGCAGCGGATTCAGCGCTTCCGTAAATTCTTCCACCGTTTCACTCAGCCAGCAATCCCGTAATTGTGAGCGAAGGCGGCAGACCTGTTCAAGTATCGCACCAGTAACTTGCTCACCATGCTCAATGCTCTGTAATTTCAGAAAGCGGCCCAGATCCTCCGGTTTGCGCAGGTGTTCTGGCTCATCCAGAAAGGGGTCATGCGTATTGATGAAGTCCTCGACCAATTTTGCCCGGCGCATTTCGTAAGTATTCAAACTTTATTGACTCCTTACTTGAATTGCGATATAGTAAGGAGTGTATCACATTTTACCACTTACATCAATGTCAGGGGGATTGTATGCGCTTACAATCTGTAAGAAGCAGAGTATTCGTATTGAGTCGCACCGCCGAGCGAGGCTATTTCCGCGAATTGTGGTGGGCCACCGCCGCCGCCAATCTGGCTGATGGCGTTTTCAAACTGGCGCTGCCGCTGTGGGCTACCCATTTCACCAATTCGCCCGCGCTGGTAGCCGGGGTTGCTTTTGCCGTTCGGCTGCCGTGGTTATTGTTTGCGCTGCTGGCGGGAGTGCTGGCCGACCGTTTTGATAGGCGGGTAATGATGGTCGGAGCTAATCTGTTTCGCTTTGTGACGCTGCTGCTGGTGGTCATCATCGGGGCAGTAGGCGGCATGTCATTATCCATTTTGTTTCTGGTGGCTTTCATCCTCGGCGTGGCGGAGACGCTGGCCGACACCGCCGGATCGTCGATTTTGCCAGCCATAGTCGGCACGGGCGGGCTGGAACGCGCCAATGCCCGGCTGGTAGGCGTGACGACCGTCACCAACGAGTTTATTGGCCCGCCGCTGGGTGGTGCGTTGATTGCGGCCAGTGTTGCCCTTGCCTTTGCGACCAGTTCCACGCTGTATCTTTTTGCTGCCATTGCCATTTTCTTGATTCGCGGGACCTATAAGGTGCAGCCACTACCGACGGGTAAGCCGCGAATACTGAACGAAATAGCGGCAGGATTGCGCTATGTGTGGAATGACAGGCTGCTGCGGGCATTGGTCATTATCGTCGGGGTCATGAATTTGGGCTGGAGTGCGTGGTTGTCGATCATGGTGCTGTATGTGGTGGAACCGGGGCCGGGCGGCTTGTCCGAATTTGGTTATGGCCTGATGCTGACCAGCATTGGCATGGGTGGGCTGGCGGGTAGTGTTGTGGCGGTTCCGTTTGTGTCCCGCTTTGGTCGCCGGTGGGCCATTGCCGCCGATATTCTGGGCACGTTCACCATGCTTGCCGTTCCTGCCATCATCGCCAGCGCATGGGCAATCGGGGCGGCAGCCATCATTGGCGGCATCGGCGGCGCGATGTGGAGCATCGTTGTGTCATCGATTCGCCAGCAGGTCGTGCCAGATTCGATGCTTGGTAAAACCGGCGGTGTATTCCGGTTGTTCGGATATGGTGCGCTGCCGCTGGGGTCCGCCTTCGCTGGTATTATTGCCGAAGGTTTTGGCATCCCGGCGGTGTTTGCGCTGTGTGCCGCGTTGACGCTGCTACTGTTGATACCCTTTTACCGGGACATTTCGCCTGTTCTGTCACGCCGGTGATCGTCTACCGTTCCAGTGCCGCAACCGCTGGATTGACCGGATCGTAGTAAACTGAAACCGTCCCGTTGACCGGATATTTGTCGATGAGAGCGTAGGCTTCTTTACCCGGCAGGTGTTTGTAGAATTTCTCGCTGTCACCTGCCACGATTTGATCACTCTCGTACTGCTATCCATTCACCGGGTAGCGATAAACAATGTGGGGGGTAGTAACCGTTTGAGAGCCGCCGCTGACCTCAACACGCGATGTGACCACTGTGCCGGTAGTCGTTAACCAGCTCTGGGCGGCCTGACGCAGGGCTGCGGCACGCTGGCGGCCTTTCCGCGCACTGAGGATAAATGGCAAAAAGAAAAGGCTGACAAGCGCCAGTGACACAATAATCAGCGTGACAATGGCAGCCGGGCTACCCGCTTCAATCCATGACAGGAGGTCTTGCAGCATGTCGTTCCCTCGATTTTTACTTGATGGAATACAGATTTAACCCACATGACGTTTAGTTTAGCATGACCCGTGAATATATCGCCAATATCGTGCGAAGCACCGCAAGCTCCCCAATTTTTATGAATACATAGTTAAATGACAAAATATTTGTATAATAGTTGTATATCAATAAAACAACAGCATTCATGACGATGGGAAACAACAAGACTCCGTTTGAGCAGTACTCTGATGAGCCTGTCTTCAACATCCAGGCGGTTGCGGAACAAACTGATGTCCCGGCACTGACCCTGCGAGCCTGGGAGCGCCGCTATGATGTGCCCAAACCGAACCGCGACTCACAGGGCCACCGGCTGTATTCCGAACGAGATATTATGGTTATCAAGTGGTTGAAACGGCAGGTCGATTCATCCATGCGTATCAAGCAGGCGGTCAAACTGCTGCATTCACAGAAGCCGCAGCATCTGACAAGTTCGCTGGCTCCTGCGCCAGGTATTCATGTGCTTGAAGAGGCACTGGGCAATCGCTACGACAGCCTCGTGGATGAGTTGTTTACCGCCATCAAAGGTTTTGATTACACACGCGCCCAGATGATTCTGACGCACGCGCTGAGTATTTACTCAATTGAAGATGTGTGTCTGGGCATACTCATTCCCACGTTTGCCCTCATCGACAGTGCCTATCAGGAAAACGAAATCACGCTGCAAATTGAACATTTCGGCAGCAATCTTATTCGTGCGCGTCTGCTGGGCATCCTGACTACGCCCGCCACTCACAGCCGCAGCGGGCGCGTTGTGGTGGGATGCGCTCCACACGAGTGGCATGAAATCGGGCCATTGATGTTCTCGCTGTTTCTGCGACGGCGGGGTTGGGAAGTCATCTATCTGGGACAGAATGTAGGCTTCACCGGGCTGCGCGAAACCATCACAGAGTTACGGCCCGATGTGTTTACATTGTCGATCACGCACATGCCAAACATCCGCTATCTGGCGGAGGCGGCGGAAATCACTGCCGAATCCACCAACCATCGCGGTATCTTCACCTATGCCGGGCAGGTCTTTCACAAACTGCCACAGATGATTGATAAGTTTCCCGGCGTCTATCTGGGCGATGATCTGGTGAAGGCGGTCGAGACGGTCGAACAGTTGCTCAATCAACGGTGGCGAACACCGCCCTATGAGCCGCCCGTTCTACCGGAGGGCATGACAGCGGCACTGCGCTATGTTTGTCAACAGCGCGGAACAATTGAAGGTGCGGCGAGTGCTATTCTCAATGATATTCTGGGAGATAATATCGAAGCAGAGACCACCAATCTGGCGCTGGATGTGATCAGTACGTTAACTATCGCCTTACAATATAATGACCCTCGCACGCTGATGTTATTGCGGGCACAGGATAATGCCACACTGTCCACCTATGGGATGGATGTGAAGCGCCTGCCGGAATTTGCCGAGGCACTATCGGACTATTTCAGCCATGAGGCTCCTGCCGGGGCGGCTGGCGTTATAAGTGATTTTCTGATGAATCTCAAGCCCCCGCAATAATCCGCATCATCCACCACGTCTCTCATAAACTCCTGACGAAAAAGCAGGGGCTTTTGTTTTGCATTATTATCGGAGACAAATAACCAGCAGAGGGACACATGATTGAGCGCTTTCGTGATCATCTACACGCCATTATCGACATCTCACGCGAATTACAGGACTTGACGAGCGACAGTAACCAGTTCACGCTGCTGGAAACCATCGAAGACAACGCTCATGACCTGCTGGAAAAGGGGCTGCGCTGGCTGGAGGAACTAATGGCTGAGTTTGACACGGTAGCGGCGGCGGTGGACACGATGAATGACGAATTTCGCAGTCCGGTCATGTCTATACGCAGCTATACAAAGGTAATGCTGCTCGGTGATGTGTCAGCGCAGGAGCGAATGCTGCTCGAAGAGATGAAAACACGAGCCGATGAAATATGGGAATGGACGGCGCACCAATAAAACAGCCGACCCACAATGAGCAGGTCGGCTTGATGGAGTCGCGTTACTCTGCTATGACGGGAAATTCAGGTAGTGGCAGTTTGAACTCATCATTAAAGTACCATAACTTGAATGACCAGCCTGTGACAACACCCAATTCAGGATCGTCGTATGAAATCAGCAGCCATAGACCATTCTCGCTTTCGCCATGTGCCGCGACCCGAGTACCCCATGGCACATAGGTGATCCGCGCACAGCGCAAGCTTGGACACTCCCGGATACGGACATTGCCAACGGCCCGGATGGGTATACCTTCAGGCAAACCGCCGGGTGGTACATTCTCCTCGCCCGGTGTCACAATAGGCACACTGAAGACGTCACCGTTAAAGGTTAGCCATTCTGCCAGCGCCCAGCCAATAGTCCCATTAACGTCCAGTTGTACCCATGTAGCATCCTGATTACGGCCAAGGACAGCATAGGTTTGCCCGTTTTGTAGGACGGTGATACGGGTGCAGCTAAGGCTCGGGCATTCGCGGAAATTCAAACCCACATTCGCCGCAACAGTGGCAGTAACCCCTGTTGGGGAATTGACGATGCCGCCCTGTGTCGCACAGGAGCTTCCACCACCGGACGCTGACCCGGTCCAGTCAACCTGAATGACGCCTTCCGCCGCTAAGTCAGCCATCACCACCGTGATGACGTGCGATCCTTTGGTAACATTGATCGTCGCTTCATAGGTGGTATTCTGGAAGGTGGTCGCCGACGCAGTCACTGGTTGTCCATCCAGGAAAACCGTTCCCACATCATCGACAAACATGGTGAATTTAACTGCACCTCCGGGTTGGAAATCAACCTGCCTTGTATAGCGAGCACTCCAGTTATCCGCATTTACACCGACAATGGGCGGGCCAGTGTAAGTGAAGTTCAACGGACCAGCGAGGCCAGTGGAACCGCTGGCGATAACTGGACCCTGTAGGTTAGTGGTGTTGAAGAATTCAACAAACCAGGGTTGGACGAAACTTGGGGTCTCGCTACAGGCAGGAGTAGCGGTTGCCTGTGTGCCACCAGTGCCACCGCCGGGAACCTGAGTAGATGTACTAACCAGAATCCACTCTACGCTTAGCTCACGCTGTGTGCCCGTCATCAGGTATTCCACATATACGAGCGAGACCGGGTTAGTGATGTTGACTGACTGCTGAATCTCGCGCGGTCCGGCAGAATTGCCCCATGCATCAACCACAAGCACTCCGTTAACGTACACACGGATACCATCTTCAACGGTGATGTCGAACATGTAGGTCCCAGTTTGCACAAAGGTCACCTGTCGCTGGTATGTTGCGGTAAAGTTGGAGGCAGGAATGGCCTGGTTACCAAACCCGTCTTCCAACCAGCCGTTGACGTCAGGCAGGATACAGTCAACCCAGACCAAATTGGTAAAGTTGGTGTCGTTGTAATAACGTGCTTCCCACGAGTTTCCACACGTTTGTGCCGCTGCTGGTTGGGCTTCAAGCGGTGTATCCTCGGCCAAACCGGGAAGACTGAATACTCCGAGAACCATCACCAGCCCAAGAACTAAAGTAAGAACGCGCCATGTAATTTTGTAGGTCATCTGCATTCCCTTCTACTGACTGAGAAAATGCGCAATAAGAGCGTTACTTCAACTATACCATGACACAAGATATATCGCAGATTTTCATCAAACCTTACGCTATCATCTTAAAACTATGACAGATTTCTAACATGTCGCTTGCCAACCCTATTCCCTACGCTTTGGGTTTGTTACACTGAGTTTGCCACCAGTTTGAAGGGAGATTTTGTATGGACAAACGACCAATATATCTTGACCACAGCGCCACCACCCCCACCGATCCGAGAGTGGTTGAGGCCATGCTGCCCTATTTTAATACAACGTATGGCAATCCGTCATCAGTTCACCGTTTTGGGCAAAATGCTGAGGACGCCGTCGAGCAGGCCCGCGAAACCGTTGCCGCGATTTTAAACTGCAAACCCCGTGAAATCATCTTCACAAGCTGTGGCTCGGAGAGTGATAACCTTGCACTGCGTGGCCCGGTTTATCACGCCATGCAGCAGGGTCGAGCCAATCTGCATATCATCACCAGTCCGCTCGAACATTCCGCCATCAGCCGGACGGCTCGCCAGTTGCAGGACGTCTTTGGCGTGGACGTCACCTTTCTGCCGGTTGCGCCGGATGGCAGCATCTCCCCGGATACGCTGCGGGATGTGCTGCGCGATGAAACAGTCGTTGTCTCGATTATGTACGCCAATAATGAAATTGGAACTGTCTCAGACATCAAAGCGCTGGCAGCCGTTGCCCACGAGGCAGGCGTTCTCTTCCATACTGACGCGGTACAGGCTACCGGGCAGCTTCCCGTAGATATTCAGGAATTGGGCGTGGACATGCTCTCCATTTCCGCGCATAAGCTATATGGCCCCAAAGGTGTCGGCGTATTATATGTGCGCGAAGGGACGCCGATTTTGCCCGCCCAGACGGGCGGCAGCCATGAATTTGGTTTGCGCAGCGGCACCCATAATGTCCCACTGATTGTGGGTCTGGCGACCGCCATGCAGCTTGCCTATGATGAGTTAGAACAGCGTGCTGACCATCTGGCAGCACTGCGCGACAAACTGATTGATGGGATGCTCTCCTCCATTCCCGACGTCGAATTGACGGGCAGCCGCGAGGACCGTCTACCATCCCATGCCAGTTTTGTATTGAAAAACGTGGACGGTAATTCGCTGTTGATGCACCTCGATTTGAAAGGCATCGCGGCCTCATCAGGCAGTGCCTGTAAGACGGGCAATCCAGAGCCATCCGATGTGCTGCTGGCGCTGGGTTATGACCGCGAATGGGCGCTGGGTGGATTGCGGCTGTCGGTTGGCCTGCATACCACCGAGGAAGATATAGACTATGTGCTGGATGTGATGCCGGGTATTATCCAGAATATGCGCAAACTTCAGGCAATGAACGCCAGCTAAAGGAACCTCCATGAGCAGCGATAACAATCAATTTGAAACCCGCGCTATTCACGGCGGCCAACAGCCCGACCCCAGCACCGGGGCTGTTATGCCGCCCATTTACCAGACATCAACCTATATTCAGGCTGAGCCGGGTGAGCATAAAGGCTATGAATACAGCCGCACCGACAACCCGACGCGGACCATGCTGCAAAATCTGCTGGCGGCAATGGAAGGCGGCGACTTTGCGCTGTCGTATTCATCCGGCATGGCAGCAATAGATACCCTGATGCGGTTGTTTAACCCCGGCGATCATACTATTGTCGGCAATGATGTTTACGGCGGGACGTATCGCCTGTTTGATAAAGTGTTGAGCCGCTATGGACTGGAATTCACCTTTGTAGACATCAGCGATTTACAGGCCATCGAAGCCGCCATCCGGCCTAATACGAAACTCATCTGGCTGGAAACGCCAACCAACCCGCTGCTGTCGATTGCCGACATCCAAGCCGTGACAGATATGGCTGGCGATAACATCAAGGTCGCGGTAGATAACACATTTGCCTCGCCTTATTTGCAGCAGCCGCTGGCATTGGGCGCGGATTATGTCATCCACAGCACAACCAAATACATCGGCGGGCACTCGGATGTAGTGGGTGGCGCAATTATCCTCAACGACGAGGCGGATTACGAGCAGCTAAAATTTCTGCAAAATGCCATCGGGGCGGTGCCGGGGCCAATGGACTGCTTTTTGACGCTGCGCGGCGCAAAAACGCTGCACATCCGCATGGACCGCCACAGCCAGAATGCCCTGCAAATCGCCCGTTTTCTCGAAGATCAGACCGCTGTGGAGCGTGTGTATTATCCGGGGCTGGAATCACACCCCGGTCATGAGATTGCGAAAAAGCAGATGCGCGATTATGGCGGCATGATCTCAATTATTTTCAAAGACGGTGAAAAGGCGGCGCGAAAATTTGCCAGCAGCACGAAGATTTTCGCGCTGGCGGAATCGCTGGGGGGCGTCGAATCGTTGATCGAGCACCCGCGCATCATGACCCACGCCAGCACCAACGACAGCGATTTTTCAATCAGCCCGGCGTTAGTCCGGTTGTCGGTGGGCATCGAACATGTGGATGACCTGTTGAGGGATATTCAACAGGCGCTGGCAAGCATCTAACTTAATCTGTACATACGCAGTTTTCCCCTCAGTCGCTTCATGTCGTTGCCCTATAAAACAGGCTGAGGGGAGGTCTCAGCCCACATTTTCGGAGAGAGTGCGGTGGAATCTAGGCGTTGGATTCAAATCATATTAGAATAGGGCAACTTCGCCAAAAAAGATGTAGAGGTCGTTCTATGTCAGACGGAACCACCGCTTCTGGACGGCACCAATACAAACCTGTTCACCCAATGTTGCGTACAATCCTGCTAATTATCGGTACGATTTCACTTGGGATTGGACTCGTGGCGATTGTCGTGCCAGGTATACCCACTACAATATTTGTCTTTATCGCCATATTCTGCTACGCGCGTAGTTCGGAGCGCATGTACACATGGATGATGAACAATAAACACATCGGGCGACAATATCATAATATACGTGAGGGCAAGGGCATCTCGCTGGCGACTAAACTATATTCGCTGACTATGGCATGGACGATGATAACCATCTCCGTGATTTTGCTGGATTCACTTGCGCTGCGTATATTTTTAGTTGTGTTGGGGTTGATTATGCTGGCTGTAATGGTCCGACTCAGGACCTATCGCCCTGAATTGGAGGATGCTGTTTGAGGCACGTTCCAAAGATGTCACCGCCCGGTACAATGTTTATCACGGCTTCAACGTTTAGCTAAGACAGACTCAGAGGCCACAATGAAAAAGGTCACTATACACACTGACATCGTTCAGACCCTGCATTACTTGTTCGCAAGAATATCCAAAAACTCCTGCACTACTCCGTCAGGGTCTTTCATGCAGCGCTGGGCATCAAATCTGGTAAAATATGATACTCCGCCGTGTCTCTCTATGAGCCTACTTCTATTGTGATCATCAGTAGCATTTCCCGTATGATATGTACGACCATCTACCTCGAGTATGCCCCACCTACCCTGATAACAGATCAGAAAATCGGGAAAAAGATTTCGCCTATCATCTACAGCACCCACACGTGTTAAGCAATTTGGTAGATACATTACCCCTTTGGCGTCTAAAGCTTTGGCTATACTAACCTCTGGTGGGGAGTTGAAACTCATTCCCTTGTAAAAATCAGACTTTTTACCAAAGCTATTCTGATTATGCACACGCCCGTCATCAGCTTCCGCAAAAAGCTTTGAGCGCCAGTCCATGTCTACCTCGATAGGAGATAAATGGCTTACAATGGTTAATTCTTCATACGTCCTATCTGATAAAGCCCGATTTAGAAAGAACCTCAACTTGTCTCTAAAATCGTTGTCGAACTCAAGCTTGTCGCAGAATTTACCATTGCCGCTGATGCGTGCGTAGATGGATATAAAGGTTACAACATAAGGGCCATATTCCGAAAATTCTTCTCTAGAATCTTCAAATTCTTTGACTTGTGAGATCTCACATGCCGCAAGCATTGTTGCATCTTCGGCTGCTCCTGTATCCATAAAAGCCTTCACAATTGTTGCCAGAATTTGCTCTTCGTATGAAACTTTGCTCATCTGCATTCCCCTGTTCTTCTCTTTATAAACTTCTCATTAATTTTCGGTTACCGTATCAAGCGAACAATTGCACAATAATTTTACGTATAGTATTCTGATAGACCATCGTGAGCATAGAGGGCGATCTGACTCGAATGCGGCATGTCAGTCAGGCTTACGTGTGGTCAGGGTCTAGACTTTCCACGTACATCGGCCACATCGACACCTTACAGTACGGGTGCCACTGCCGGAAGTTTTCCTTACGGTTAACTTCCCGCAGTGCGAGCAAGTGAGCGTAATCGTCCACGTAACTCGAAGCGGTCGTTTAGCCATAGCTACTGTCTCCTTTCTGTCTTGGAACTATTCAGAACCGACAGTCAGACCGTCCGCTATACTCACGATGTACCGGGAGTCCGTCAGTAAAAGGTATCCACTTGGGGGTAACATCTGGGGGGATATACGATGAAAGATACTTGATTTTCAACATCAATCAAGTAAAATAGAAGATGTAACATTTCTTTAAACCCTTTTAAATTTCCCCGGAACTTTGCCGAGTATCCGGGGTTTTTCTTGCGCACTATTCTAGAACAAGTGTCTAACAGAATCAACACGATTCTTGGATTTCGTTAATACTTTAAGGAAGACCAATCTAAATTCTAACATTTTCGCAGAAAGCCATTGCCATACTCACTTGTCAGACGCATCCTCACCAACCCACAAAAGCCCCCACACTTTAGGGTCTTCTATATTAATGCTTCCCCATGCTATCCTCTAAAAAACACTCCCGGAGGCATACCTATGACTATTTTCCGTCGAATGCAGCGTGCCGCTGACTGGCAGGTGCTTCTAGTCCTGATACTCATCGCTATTGGATCGACCATATTTTCCGGTTTCCAGAATAGTGACCAGTTTAGTCAGCAGTGGTGGTCCGATTTCTCCCAGAACTTTTCAACCGAAATGTTCGGTGCATTTCTCACATTCCTGTTGCTGGAGAAGATCGTTGGCTCGCGCAATACTGAGGGACGCCTGATTCGTGAGCTGGGCAGTATGGACAATGCTACTACGCTAAAGGCACTGCGAGAGTTAAACGAAAAGGGATGGGACAGGGATGGAACACTAAAGGAGGCGTTCTTGCTCCGGGCCAATTTGGAAGGAGCGATCCTAGAGAACGCTAATCTACAGGAGGCGTTCTTGGTTTATGCCAATCTGCGGGATGCACAATTGGCGAAAGCCAATCTGCAGGGAGCGATCTTGGGGGGTGCCAATCTACAGGGGGCGGACTTGTTTTATGCCAATCTTCAAAAGGCAGACTTAAAAGGTGTCGAATTTGATGAGAAAACTACCCTTCCTGATGTCACTAATTGGTCACCCGTTGTCGATATGGAAAAGTTCACCAATCCCGATCATCCCGACTTCTGGAAGCCAGATTGGGTTAAAGACAAATAGGGTAGATTTGCTTAAACAGCTACGTTATATGCTGCCGGGCAGGTATTTCTCATACATTCTGACTTTTACAGATTGGTATCTGAATCTCTGATAAAATAGGCGTGGGTCGAAACACTTATTTACCGTAGATAGATAAAAAGTTGGAGATATAGATAATGGCTTCACAGCCTAAACCCGAGCAACCCGCCAGACAAACAGAAGATGAGTTTACACTCAACGCAGCCCAAATGGTATTCATGATCAACATTGACGCTGCTGCTGAACAGGCTGATCAGGCAGATGATTACGATTTCTTCGACAACTTGGTCAAATCCGAGGAATGGAAATCCCTCTTCGACGATATGAGCTGGGATCAGGCGTATGATCGTTACGAGATTATGATTGGGCGCTGCTCGGACTGCTAATGGCTTACAAGTGGTATCTGGAACTAACGCCCATAGCGCAGGCACAGATCAATGCGTTACCCCAAAATGATCGTATGTTGATGTTCAGCAAGCTTATTGAACTCCTGAATGCCGATGAACCGACCAACCCAAACCAGGTGACCGATATTAAGAAGCTTAAATCACCTGAATATCGGGGGCTGTGGCGCAAGCGTTCTGGAAACTGGCGCATATTGTATCGACTGGAAGAAGGTGAGGTAATTTTCTTCAAGTTCAGGTACAAAGGGACACTCGTCATTGAGCAGGTTGTCAATCGGCGAGATTTGTAGCTGAAGGAGCCTCCAGGTAGACAATTGTCATGTACGTTCATGACGATTGGGGATAGAAAAATTCCAGAATTGAGGATATAAATTAATCAAATCGTTATTTAATTGTTGAAGGAGGACTCCCCTTTGCACGTTGTGGTGTGTACAAAGGTTACCCCCGATACAGCGGCGAAAGTGTCGGTGAATGACGCCGGAGTCGTTGGTTGGTCCGAAGCGCCGGTCATCAACCCCTGGGATGAATATGCGGTGACCGAGGCAGTATTATTGAAGGGTGATCACGGTGGTCAGGCCACGGTGATGACCGTCGGAAAACAGGAACATGAGGAAGCCCTGAAACAGGGGCTGGCAATTGGCTGCGATCAAGCCATCCGCGTCTGGGATGATGCGCTGGAAGGCCATGATAATTTACAATACAGCAAAGCCGCCGCCGCTGCCATCGAAAAACTTGGCGATGTTGATCTCGTGATTTTTGGCAAAGAATTTGCCGATACCCAGACTGACCAGTATGTCTATCAGGTGGCGCGGAAATTGGGCTGGACCTCGCTGGGCGCGGTTGCCAAGATTCTGGAAATCGACTTTAACGCCAGTACGATCAAGGTTGAGCGTTTGCTGGAACAGGGCAAGGCGGTTGTCAGCGCTAAACTGCCCGCCGTGATTGCTGTCCTCAAAGACATCAACGAGCCAAAATATCCGAGCTTTATGGGTATTCGCAAAGCCGCTAAAGCCGAGATTCCTGTGTGGAATTTGGGCGAATTGGGCATTGATGTTGGTGAACCGAAAACAAAGGTCGCTCAATACAAGAATCTCCCGGTTCGTGGCAGTCAGGTTCAACTCTTCGATGGCACGCCCGAAGAAGCTGCGGCCAAACTCGCCGATAAACTGATCGAGGAGAAGGTGATATGATTTTTGTCTGGACAGAACATTTTGATGATAAGCTGGCCCAGGCGTCTCGTGAAGCGCTCGGCAAAGCGACGAAACTCGGCGCGGGCGAGGTTGTGGCGCTGGTGTTCGGTGAAAATGTCGATGATATTGTCAAACAGTCTTTTCACTATGGAGCGGACAAGGTCATCAAGGCCGATGATGCCACGCTGGCGAATTTCCGCGCGGAGCCGTATGTTGCCCTGCTGGTGAAAGCCGCTCAGGAACACAATCCCAATTACATTCTGGCGGCATCAACGGCACGTGGTCGCGAAGTTATGGGCGGCGCGTCGATGGATTTGGATGCCGGGTTAATCAGCGATGTCAACGAGCTTGAGATCGAGGGTGGCAATTTGAAAGCTGTGCGCCCGGTTTATTCCGGCAAGGTGCTGGCTACCGAAACCGCCAGCGGCGACCTGCAAATGGCAACCCTGCGCAGCCGGGCCTTCACGCCCAACGAGCCGGATGAATCGCGGAGTGGTGAGGTCATTGAACTGGCCCCGGTTTTGAGCGAAGCTGACATCACCAGCAAAGTTGAAAGTTTTGAAGAGGCGAAAGGTTCCGTCAGCCTCACCGACGCGGCAATTATCGTGTCGGGTGGACGTGGTGTCGGCGGACCAGACGGATTTGACCCGGTGCGCGAACTGGCGGAAGTGTTGGGGGCGGCATTGGGGGCCAGCCGTGCCACCGTTGACGCGGGCTGGATTCCCTACGAGCATCAGGTGGGGCAAACCGGTAAGGTCGTCAGCCCGGACCTGTATATTGCAGCGGGCATTTCCGGCGCGATCCAGCATCAAGCCGGGATGCGTACCGCCAAAGTGATCGTCGCCATCAACAAAGACCCCGAAGCGCCGATTTTCGGCCTTGCCACCTATGGCATTGTGGGTGATTTGTTTCAGTATGTTCCAGCCCTGACGAAAGCCTTTAAGGAACGTCTGGGTAAATAGGCCAGATGTAGCAAAAAATATCAAAGGCATGGCTGATGCAGCCGTGCCTTTTCGATGAGTTGCCTACTTACGGCTGTTAAGGCCGCGCCCACCACCTTCCGAAAAAATCAGTTCGGCGGTGTGGCCTTCGAGCATATCCGGTCGCTGGCTGGTTGCTAATTCCTGAAAAAGGGGCAAGTCGGCTTCGTTGTTGCACTGCTGGACAGGTCCGGCAATCGAATCATAGGCTGAACACAGCGCATCACCCGTTCGTGCGTCGAAAAGCGTCGTTCCATACGAAGCGTCGGCACAATTGCCCTGACGATACCAGATCACGTACTGCCCATCCACCAGATACATGGCATTCAGGATGTCTGCGCAGGATGCTCCCTGTGCCTGTTCAATGAATTGGCTGGTGTCAATTGCGGGCGGCGACCCTATACCATCATCGGATTCCCCTGAATCCTGCGCCACATCGAATGTTCCCAGCGCCGAGCAAGCGTTAAAAAGAAAAAGCAGCAGCATAATAATCAAGCGTTCCATACAGTCTCCCTTCTCTCAACCTGAAGACGATATTACCGGAGAATTGGTTCCAAACCCACTGTGATTATGATGGTCTGATATTGTATACGCTCTATGTGAAATTAAAAAGCAACGTCAGCATCCCATTGAAAAGACTGAACATCAATGCTAAAGCGTGTGTACAAGATGCGTTTGAGTAAATGA
>JAKEEQ010000380.1 GCA_022616515.1 Chloroflexota bacterium
GTGGTTGTCGGTACCGAGAACTTGCTGAATATCAAACTGGACTTACCGGATAAGAAGAAGGTTGTTCGCAAGCTAAAAGAGCGACGCATTTTGCGGCGGGCGAGGCGTTTTCGGTTGCGACGGCGACCAAAGCGGTTCAACAATCGTTCAGGTCAAGGGTTTATCGCGCCTTCGCAACTGGTTCTTGTACAATCACGTCTTAAGATTATCCGTGAGCTTTTCAGGCTATACCCAATTCATTATGTTGGGCTAGAAGATGTACGTTTTAACCATGCAAAACATCGTTGGGGTAAGCATTTCTCAACCGTTGAAATCGGCAAGCAGAGAATCAGGGATACGATTGTCGAACTTGGTGCTCAACTGTTTGAGTATCATGGTTTCGAGACGAAAGCACTGCGCGAGAAGTACGGGTATCGCAAGACAAAAGTGAAGAACGCTGATAAATTCACAGCGCATTGCGCTGACTCGCTGGCCTTAGCGGTTGAAGTGCTGGTTGGTAAGCGCGTCGAACCGGGGCCTTTTCTGGTCGTAAACGACACCTACCGTCCAGTGAGACGCAAATTGCATGATACACAACCAGCCAAAGGTGGTATTCGAGCGAAGTATTCAACCGGCACGGTGTTCGGCCTGCGCAAAGGTTTGCTCATCGGCTTAAAAAGCGGAGAAACGGTACAGTTATGTGGTGAGAATAGAGGCGATTATCGCTTCTATCGTCAAGACGGTAGACGTGGTAGCGCCAAACAAATTTGTTGGGTAAGTAGTCAGTTTATCACGAGAGGAGTAAAGCGCCATTCCCCACCCGCCTAAAGACGGGTGTCCCCTGGCGCGATTTCTATGGAACATTTTTTGAGCCTTGCCGATTGGGAATCGAGTGACCTGATTGACCTCATTGAACAGGCTGTATTCCTGAAACGCGAACACCGGACCGGCGGCAACCGGCAGATGCTCGCCAATAAAAGTCTGGGCATGGTTTTCCAGAAGCCATCGCTGCGGACGCGGGTCAGTTTTGAGATGGCAATGAAACACTGCGGCGGTCATGCGTTGTTTCTGGGGCCGCAGGAAATCGGGTTGGGCAAGCGTGAATCGATTGCGGATATTGCCCGTGTGCTGGGCAGTTACGTGGATATTATTATGGCACGTGTGTTCGATCATGCACATGTAGAGCAGCTTGCCGAATGGTCCCCGGTCCCAATCATCAATGGCCTGAGCGACTTCAACCATCCCTGTCAGGCAATGGCGGATGTATTGACGATTTACGAGGAGTTCGGGGAACTGGAAGGGCTGCAAGTGGTCTATCTGGGCGACAGCAACAATGTCACCACCTCGCTGGCTTTTGCCGCCGCGAAATTTGGTTTTCAACTGGTCATCGCCAGCCCGGAAGGGTACAAGATGGATGCCGAAACCATCAAACGGGCGCGTTTGCTGGGCAGCAGTCAGGATACCGTCGTTGAGGTCAGTGATCCAGTGGAAGCAGTACAGGATGCCGATGTGATTTACACAGATACCTGGACCAGCATGGGGCAGGAAGAAGAGGCCGCCCAGCGCCGCGAGATTTTCCCACCCTATCAGGTCAACCATCAGCTCATAGCCAATGCCCCGGCCCACACGATTGTGATGCACTGTTTGCCTGCCCATCGAGGCGAAGAAATCACCGACTCGATTGCGGACGGCCCACAGTCACGCCTCTTTCAACAGGCTGAAAATCGTTTACATGCTCAGAAAGCGATTCTAGTGCGCTTACTGACACGCTAAAGGACAGATGGATGCAGCAACGCGATTTGACCGATAGTTTACGGGCGTTGATTCAATCCACACTGGATTTTTATGCCCGTTTTGATGTCACACCCGAACTCGACACGTCAACCCGTGTGTTTCGGGAGGAAGTAGATGAATTGATTGAAGCAGCGCACGATGGAACCGACCTGACACACATTGCCGAAGAAGCCGCCGATGTCTTCGTGACGGCTATCGGCCTGTGTCTGGCGAATGGGGTCAATGCCGACATGATTATCGAGCAGACCCGCGCGGTAATTGCTAAGAATGATGCCAAAACGCACGATACCCATGAAATCAATAGCTATGGCAAAATCGCCCGTAAAGGGAACTGAAAGTCCCTCTCCGCAGATGCGGGGAGGGATTTAGGGAGGGGTGTGAAACGGCTTCAAAATGCGACTTCTGGTTCCCTCCCCCATTTCTCCCCATTTATGGGGAGATGTCGTGTTAGCGACAGAGGGGGTGGGTGCGGTGAAGTTATCCCGGCGAAATGATGCTTGCCTATGCTTTCGGTGGGGCTGGCGGATAAAAGAGCTTGCCACTGCCCGCCGATGACTCGCCAACGGTGTGAATTTTAACGAAGTTGGTATTCCCGCCTTCACCGAAGGGAACACCGCCTATCACCACTAGCAAATCACCATTGTTCGTATACCCCGCATTTCGTGATGAATCTTCGACAAGGGCAAGCATCTCGTCGATTGAGCCGAACTCATGAACCATGAGGGGCAGAACACCCCACACCAGCGCCATCTGGTGGTAGGTCACTTTGTTGGGTGTCACGCACAAAATCGGCGTGGAGGGGCGTTCGCGGGCCACGCGACGTGCTGTGTAACCCGTCCATGTGCATGAGACAATCATTTTGGCCTTAATCGCTTTCGCCATCTGGGTAGTGGAATAACTGATGGCATCGGCGATGGATTCGACGCCCTGTAGACCACGTTCACTCCAGACGCGACGGTTGTTGCCCTCATAGAGATGTGACTCGGACATTTCGGCAATGGCCGTCATGGTTTCAATCGCTTCCAGCGGGAAGTTGCCGCTGGCCGTTTCATTAGATAGCATGACGGCATCCGTCCCGTCGAAGATAGCGTTGGCGACGTCACTGGCCTCGGCACGGGTCGGGCGCGGGCTGTCTACCATGCTGCTTAACATCTGAGTAGCGGTGATAACAGGTTTGCCAGCATTATTGCACTTTTCGATGATGTATTTCTGGTAGATTGGAACCTGCGCCGCTGGAATCTCGATGCCCATGTCGCCACGAGCCACCATAATGCCATCGGAGTATTCGAGGATGTCTTCAAACACTTCAAGGGATTCGGCCTTTTCGATCTTGGCGATGAGACCGACATTGCCCTGCATATATTTGACCAACCAGCGCAATTCGCGCATGTCATCCGCGTTACGGACAAATGACATGGCGATGTAATCCACGCCCTGTTCGAGTGCGAAAATGACATCGCGGCGGTCTTTTTCAGTTAAGGCAGAAAGTGAAAGCCGTGTTTCGGGGACAGATACCCCTTTGCGGCTTTTGAGTTCCTTACCATGAACAACTTCGGCGACCAGATCGGTATTGGTGCGGCTCTGGACGCGCATCTCGATTTCGCCATCATCGAGCAATAGACGATGCCCGGCCCGTACATCGTGAATCACGTCCGGATGGGGCATCGGGATTTCGCCTTTGGATTGGTCATAATCTTCACGGGAAGTGAGGGTTAAGATGTCGCCAGGTTTGATGGGAATCGGATCGGGATTGAGCTGTCCGATGCGAATCTTGGGGCCTTGCAGGTCCGCCATAATCGCGACGACAACATCTTCCTCGGCTGCAATTTGTCGTATGGTTTTGATGAGTTCTTTTTTCTCTTCATAAGCACTTTCAGGAATATGACTGAAGTTCATGCGCACCACATCCATGCCCGCGCGAATCATTTTGCGCAGCATCTCTGGACTGTCTGAGGCCGGACCAATGGTTGCGACGATTTTTGTGCGTTTACCTTTTGCGTCTCGTGGCATTGTAACTTGTCCTTGAACTCTTTGCTATTTTTTTTGCTATACTTTGATGTATGACACAAAAACGGTATCGACTAACTGAAGCAGCTTGACTGCTTGATATTTCACCCTGGACATTGCACCTGTGAAGAAAGCCCATCGTAAAAGTAAATCGCCCATCATGCGGCGTACCTCGCGGGTCTATCTGAATGACCTTAACCCCGGCAAAGCCGAGGTCCTTCGTGACTTCCTGCACTTGTGCCATGACGCTACACAATACTTCATTGACCTGTTCTGGCAGCGCCAGGATTTTTCGGCGGAACTGGCCGATTTGCCAACTGTGCATCAAGGCCGGGACCGCTTTAACATCACCACCCGTCTGGCACAAGCCCTTGCCAAGCAAGCGAAAGAAACGATCCGCAGCCAGCGCGAAAAAGGTCACAAGCGCCAACCACAGCTTCACAAC
>JAKEEQ010000381.1 GCA_022616515.1 Chloroflexota bacterium
AGGGTGTACAGTAGAGTACAGCAATGTTATAATGCGCCCGATTTGATACGAAGACATTCGGAAAGTACACAATGGTTATTGAAGACGCTCTGAAGTTTGTTCAGATCATCATCTCAGTAGGATTGGTGACGTTGATCATTTTGCAGGCGCGGGGTACTGGTCTGGGCAGCCTGTTCGGTGGAGCAGGTGGGGGCGCTATCCAGAAGACCCGGCGCGGGTTGGAAAAAACACTGTTCCAGATGACAGTGGGCCTGTCCATCGCCTTCATCCTGAACGCGATACTGCAACTGCTGATCCAATAATACGCAGCATGTGAGACAACCCCCTCTGGCGGACACGGCAGTGCCGTGTCCCTACACGCGACATCTCCCCCAAACATGGGGAGACGTGTTTTCCTCCCCCATTTCTCCCCATTCATGGGGAGATGTCCGAAGGACAGAGGGGAAGGCGGGTTAGGGAGGGGTATAATTGAAGATCGACTCACGTTTTGCGTGTAAATGCTAGGAAGTTTTAACACCAATGGGGGGTGTTTTGTGGGTGCAAAACACCCTTTTTGTGCTTAAAAACAAGGGATGACATACGTATGCTTAAAGGTCTACGCTTACCCCTGATGGTTTTCCTGCTGGCTGCCATTTTCCTGAGTGTGGCACTCTATGTCCGGTTTGGCGGCGACTCCGAAACGCCGGTTGGGGATGATGATGTCAGTGTCGTGACCGTCACACCGACCACCACACCAACCACCATATCGCCCACCGCAACCACAGCGCCGACACAAACGCCCATACCCACCGTTGAGGATAAATTGCAGCCTGTCCCCGGTCAACTGACCGAGGGTGTGGTGGGGCGCATCGGCAAGCTCAATCCGCTGTATGCCAGCTTCAACCCCGTGGACAATGATGTTACCGCCCTGATTTTTGAGGGGCTGACCACCATCAACGAGTTCGGCGAAATCGTGCCTGATCTGGCGGAACGCTGGCGGGCTTCAAGCGATGGGCTGGATTATATTTTTGCGCTGCGGCGGGATGCGCTGTGGCATGATGGCATCCCCTTCACCAGTGCCGATGTCAAATACACGATTGATGTTATGCGCTCCAGTGATTTTCAGGGCGACCCGGCCTTAACCGAATTCTGGCGCACGGTTGAGATGACGGTGGTGGATGATTACACGATACGTTTCCGGCTGGTGCAGCCGCTGGCCTCCTTCCCGGAGCATTTGCGAATCGGGATGCTGCCGCAGCACGTTCTGGAAGGCTATCCCGTCGCCCGACTCGACCAGCACCCCTTCAACCTCGACCCTATCGGCACAGGACCCTATCAGTTTGAAACGCTGCTGACCAGTCGCGGGCAGATTGCGGCGGTGGTGCTGCGTGCCGCACCCGTTTATCGCGAACGCCAGCCCGGCGAACCACTGGCAATTGACCGCCTCATCATCCGCACCTATGGCACTCCCGAAGAAGCGCTGGCAGCATATCTGGCCGGAGAGGTAAACAGTGTGGCCCATGTTCCGGCGGATTTCATGCCGCAGCTTGCCAGTTTCCCGCATCTGGCGCTGCATACAACGGTCCTGCCGTCGGTTGGGATGTTGATTTACAACTGGCAGGAGGATGAAATCGGCTATTTCACCGAACAGCGGGCACGCTCGGCACTGGCCCGTGCATTGGACCCGGCCTCGCTGGTCAGCCAGACAATGGGTGCGAGTGCGGTCGTCGCCTTTGGCCCGCTCATTCCCGGTTCATGGGCCTACAACGCCGAAGCCTACCCTACCTACGATCCCACTGTGGCGCGTGATTTGCTGGCAGATGTCAGTTTTGAGCGGGAAGTTGAGGTTGAGGAGGAAGCAGACGAGGCTGCTGAGGAAGGCGGCGATGAAGCCCCGGAGGAAACTCCTGAAGCGACACAAGAAGGGTCTGAGGCGGCATCCGATGAAACAACATCTAATAACGACACGGAAGAATCGGATGAAGCCACACCCGAAACGCAAACCATCACCATGCGCCGCGAATTCAGCATCCTCGTCACTGACCGCCCGGAACTGGCGAATCTGGCAAGTGGTATTGCCGCACAGTGGAACCAGCTTGGCTTCACAGTTGAGGTCGAAGCCGTAGACCGCGTCACTTTCCACCAGCGTTTGCAGGCTGGCGACTTTGACACGGCGATTGTCGAATACAGCTTCGCGCCGCATGCCGACCCGGATGCCTACACCTTCTGGCATGTCGGGCAGGCTGAAGATGGCCTGAATTATGGCGGAATGCGTGACCTGCAAATCAGTCAGGCCCTCGAAAAAGCCCGTCGTGAAACCATCGGCATCAACCGCGTCACCTTCTACGACACCTTTCAGGAATTATTTGCCGAGCGTGTGCCCGCCATACCGCTGTATAATCCCGTGTTCCTGTATCTGGTCGATGACCGGCTCGATGGCGTACAGCTTGGCTTTATCACCTCGCCCGCTGACCGTTTCCGCACCATCGCGCAGTGGGAGTGGCAGGAGTAAATTGCAACACGGCCTGTGATAATCACGTCACAGGCTTTTTTGTGGAGGTGCGCATATGCGATCCATACTCAGGTTAGCACTCCTCTTCTTGCTGTTACTGATAACAGTCCGTAGTGTTTCCAGCGAATCAACAGTACCGTTTATATATTACTATTCATACGCAGAGAGTGCTTTCTTTATCGAAAGTGCTGATGGCATATGGCGTCGTACATTAACATACTATCAAGTGCCTCAAGACCATTTCGGCGTTCTCGGGCCAGGATGGTCGCCATCTGGCAGGTGGTTTGCTTGGTTCACCTACAAACTTTATGGTGATTTCGATATGGTGAACGAGATCCATATTGTGTCGCGTAGCGGAAAAGAAACAAAAAAGTTTGGATCTTTGGGTTTAATTACTGGACTATCTTGGTCGCCAGTGGAAGATTTGCTATATTTTGAAGAAGGGGGCGGATACGGCCCTAAGAAGGCATATATGTACAATGCCGAGCAGGATAAGTTGACTGAACTGAAAGAAATAGCGAATTCACCAAGCTCTCTACAGAAAACTTGGTCACCTGACGGCAACTATCTTCTGCGCACCTATGCACAGGATGGCAAAACCTATATTCAAGTATTTTTAAAGGATGGCAAACTCTATCTGGAGCGAGAAATTTACATTGCGGGGGATGAAGGCGCATGGGAAGGACGTTACTATAGCTGTATCAGACCCGACTGGACACCGCACAGCGATCTTATGTACATGAGTAACCCTGATGAACTGATTATTGAAGAACTCGCTACTGGTTTAAAACAATCATACGAATTTTCGGACGGGACACTTGGATGGGTAGATTGGAGTCCAGATGGTAACTATGCTCTTATTTTTAAGGTACAGGAGTGTTTAGGTTCACATGTAACTTTTAGTGGTATATGGTTGCTATCTCGACCAGACATTCGCATGATATATCTATCCAATGTATCTATAACTCCGAGCGTTTTCAACTTTGGTGGCATGGAATTATGGACCAGTAATAGCCAGAGATTTGTGTATGTTGATGTACCGGGGAATATCATGGTAGTTGAAGTACCGTCACTTGAAACTGAGGTGTTGTTATCCGTACCGGACGAGCAACAGCCCGTCTATCAAACCTATGAACTTTACTGGCTAACAAATGAGGATCTCGTGTGGGTTGATAGGTACTGGACTCTGAATCACTACAATATCAATTCGGGTTTAGAGAGCACTCAATTGGGCGACTATTCATCAGGTTACCACATCCGGTTTTCTCCGAATTTTGAACACGTGGCGGTCTATGATAACAGTTGCGGGCACACATGCATTGTTTCTTTGACAGAGAACCCACAGACTATTCTTGAGCTAGGGAGTCCCGACAACCGAAATCTAGAAAGCACATATTACTGGCATGAGGATAGCGACTGGTTGTTCGTTGTTACGCAGAACTCCGGGATATTTGTCGTGGATATTGAAAATAGAATCGTCAGGGAGGCACCTGTTTCCCAATTTAATTACAGTCCTGCACAATTCGGCTGGCTGCCGGATGTAGCAGACTAATCTGGAGCTACCCCATAACATTGCCAATTGTGTGAAAAACGTGAAAATTCTCAAACTTTCACCACCAACGCGCTGTGGTCTGTTGCGTCATGTAAGTTATCCGATTATAGTCGCATAAACAATGATTTGGGATGTGGGAGATACATGCGATGTTAGCGCTTGTGGTTGACGATAATATCGAGATAGCAACATTAATATCATTCATCTTGAGGGATATTGATGTTGACAGCTACCAGATTTATCAGGGGAACGAGGTGCTGGGCTGGCTTGAACATAACACTCCCGACGTGGTTTTCCTTGATCTGCAACTGCCCGGCATGAATGGGCTGGATATTCTGCGGGCCATGAAAGAGGATGCCCGACTGATGTCGATCCCCGTCATCGTCATGACGGCGAACAGCCACATGGCAAATGCGGCAGAAGTAGATGCTGACCTGGTGCTATTAAAGCCCGTCAGCATGCGCCAGATTCAAAGTCTGGCGCAGCGGGCCTTGATAACCTGATTCTCATCTGGATTTTATATTTGCTTACACTTCCAGGGTCCTGTATTGGCATATAATAACCATACGTGGGACATTATATTCAAAATGCGGGAATGGGGAGCCAGCCATGAAGGGTCTGGTTGTTGAGGACAATCAAGATGTCGCCTATATCGCGGCATTTTCACTTCAGAAAATGGGGTATGATACTGATACAATTTTTGATGGCAACGACGCCATTGAGTATCTGGAAGGACATGCCCCGGATGTTCTGGTGCTGGATTTGCAGCTACCGGGTATCAACGGCCAGGAAATTATTCACTACATTCAAGGTCAACCCCATCTATCAAACATGATCGTCATCGTCATGACTGCCTACGAACATCTGGCCGAGCGGGTTAAAGATGATGTACATCTGGTCTTGAATAAGCCAGTCCGGTTCATGAAATTACAGGCGTTTCTTCAGAATCGCGAACCCGGCGACTAGACCGCCGCCGGGCTTTGTCGAGTTGCTCTTTGCTGGCGACAGCGATTCCGCCCAAAATAAAAGCCGAACCAAGAATCGATAAGAAACCCGGATACTCGCTGAGAAAAATCATCGCCAGCACCGAACTGCCAATTGGCTCGGCAAGGGTTACAATAGAGACGTATACCGCCGGGAAAAAGGCCAGCGCATAATTGAACGACGAATGCCCCATCAATTGGGGCACGATACCCAGCATCGCAATCCACAGGTAGCCGCTTGCGCTGAAACCCAACAATGTGCCCCCTGTTATCAACAACACACCTAACAAAATTACCGCCGTTGTGCTGTATACTGCCCAGATATAGGTAATGACATGCAGCCGCTGGCGTAATTGGCGACCAATCATCAGGTATCCCGCCGCCGCCATTGCCCCGATAATTGCCAGCCCATTACCCAGCAGGGGATCGGACCGGGTGGGGGGATCACCGGCGTCACCCCCCAGCGCCACCACAATTCCACCCAGCAGGGCGAGCACCAGCCCCGCGATGACCCAGCTACTCAGCCGCTCCTTCAACAACAGCGGTGATAACAGCGCCACCCACAGCGGCGAGGTCGTCACCAGTACCACGCTGTTCGTCACCGACGTATATTCCAGCGAACTGATCCATGAGGCAAAATGCACCGCCAGAAACACCCCCGCCAGCACAATCAGGCGCAGTTCGTTGGTAGTCAGAGTCTTAATTTGCGCCCGGTGTCGTCGCAGGGCTGGCCCGGTCAGCAGAATAGAGGCAAATACCAGCCGTCCCGCTGCCACCGACAGCGACGGAATACCTTCGCGCTGAGCCAGACGAATAAAAATGGCGGCGGTTGCCACGGCCAGCACCCCAACCATCAGTGCAACAATCGGCTTCCAGTTCAAAATTTGGCGTCTTTCAATAGCATTTTCCAAATGCCTTGATGTTATCGTATTTGCGGTGATAGCCATATAACAAATTATGGGAGCGATGTCGATCATTACTACGCTTGTCGGCTCATGGACACCTGCGGAACCAAATCTAGAGTCGATGACAAGTCGACGCTGTTGGCGAATTAAAAAAGGGTAAAATAGAAGCTCAAGTATAGAGAGTAAATGTCAGGTGGTCCAAACATGAGTCTCGCACCCAGCACAATACCAG
>JAKEEQ010000035.1 GCA_022616515.1 Chloroflexota bacterium
CCGGGCAATGTGTTTGCCGTTGAATGGCGTACAGCAGGTAATTTCAAACCATCCTACCGGCAGGCGCGGCTTGAAGTTATTGGCATTACCGAGGACCCGGACGAGATTATCGTTGACGACCAGCCGGGCGGCTTGTGGTTTTATGAAAATGGCGTGGTGGAGGTGCTTGTAAATCCCTTCAATAAGGTCAACATTATTGGCAAATCTATTTCAACGGACGAAACGGTTGTCCGCCGTCCGCCCGGCCTGGATTTTGACTGAGAATAACTTGCTGATGAAATTAAAACTTTATATCACTGGACGTGACATCCGATCCGAACAAGCAATTGTCCAGATCCAGCGCATGTGTAGGACGTATCTTGCCGACCAGTACGAGTTGGAAGTTGTTGATGTTGCGGAGAATCCAGAACTGGCGGAAGCGGATGGTATCCTTGCTACCCCGACCCTGATCCGGTTGGAGCCGCTCCCGGCGGTGCGTATCGTGGGAGATTTATCGCATGAGCAGGATGTTCTTAAGCAACTGGAAATACAGTGGTAAAGTTTTGCGAAATTTAACAACTGCATAACGATTCGGGACTACGAACAAGTTGCCAGGCATGTCAATTCGTACCTAGCGGACGCCCCGTTGGGCGTCCCTACGAAAACTCCCGTAGGGACACAGCACTGCTGTGTCCGCCGCAGAACACGGAACCAAAACTAGAGTCGATGACAAGTCGTTCGCACACTCTAACGATTCAAATGTAATGCCAATGGTTGGGGTGTAAATTATAATTCACAACTTAAGTTTGCCTCAAAATATATTACTGACGGTTTTAGAAAAGTGTGGGACCTTATGTATGCCAGGAAAACACAAGCACTCCCTTCTGAAAATCAACCAAATCTCCTGCTAAATGAACCCCGACAAATGAGTGACTGGGTTTGCGATGATGAGAAGTAGTGACTTCGCAAAGATCATCGAAACCGTCGGGGACTCTATCCTTGTCGTGGACAAAATGGGCGTTATCCGTTTTGTGAATCCGGCTGCCTGCCGCCTATTCCAGCGCGATGCCGACGAACTTAAAGGGCAAATTTTCGGATTTCCCCTCACATCCGATGGGCGCAAAGAACTGGATATTATTCAAAAGGGTGGGCACATTGCTTTTGCGGAAATGGTGGTGGTGGACATTGAATGGGAAGGAGAAGACGCCTATCTGGCAACGCTGAGGGACATCACGCGGCGTAAACAGGACGAAGCGAAGCTCGCTGAAGCTCGCGCCACCATTGAAGCCAACCGTCTCAAGAGTAAATTTCTCACCAGTTTAAGCAACGAACTCAAAACCCCATTGAACAGGATTTTAGACTATACCAACGTAATTCTTGATGACTTCAATAATGAGTATTTTGTGGATGCACCGGGCGATATTCAGCAGATTCAAGAATCGGCACACCGCCTGATGACCATGATTGACCAGTTGCTCAGTCTGGCAAATATCGAGGGTGGCATGATCGACATTGTGCTGGACTCCGTATCGATGGAACATCTGGTTAATGGCTTAATTAGAAACCTGCATTCATTTGCCTCATCCCAGAATGACCGGCTACATGTGACTATCCACAGCGAGTGCCAATCGATCTATACCGATGGTCAGAAGTTACACACGATACTCTTCCATATGCTGCACAACGCTATCAAATACAGCTCAAACAGCGACATCAAATTTCGTATCCTGCCAGAACATAATGAGTCTGGACGCTGGATTAAATTCGAGGTTGAGGATCAGGGTACTGGAATCTCACCCGATGATCTGGAGCGCCTCTTTGACCCATTTCAGCCAAAGAGCACACAGGAGATGAGCGGGTTGGGCGTCGGCTTAACGCTCAGTCAACACTTCAGTCGCCTTTTGCATGGCTACATTGAGGTCCACAGCGAAGTTGGCAAAGGTTCGATTTTCGCCTTGCACCTACCCCAGCAAATTGCATGGGTTAACTGAACAGGTATAATCGGAACCGCTGTTGGCCTTGCATCTCAGGGGTTTATCATGAAGGTCCTTTTTGTCGGAGCCGAAGCGGCTCCATTTATAAAGAGTGGCGGTCTGGGCGATGTGCTCGGAAGTTTACCACTTGCCCTGAAGCGCATCGGGGCTGATGTACGGGTACTACTACCACACTATGGTATGATAGACGATTACGCATACCAGATTACACACGGTTTCAGTTACCAGTTTACCCGTGCCTCTGGTACGGCGGACATCCTCATCAACCACACCGAACGGGATGGTGTTTCATATTATTTCATGCGCACCTGGCCTTTCTTTGATGAACCCTATTTTTATACAGATACCGATTGGGACGGACAGCGTTTTGTGTTTTTCTCGCAGGCGGCAATGAGTTTTGCCTGGGAGTTGGGGCAGGGTGCACATGGCGAACCCTGGTTTCCTGACATAATCCATGTCAATGACTGGCACACCGGGTTGATTCCGTTTCTACTACAACTTTCTGACGGTGCGTGGGCAGACGTTGCATCGGTCTTGACGATTCATAACATGGCCTATCAAGGCGAAATGAACGGCGCTCACATGGATACAGCAGGAATTCCACCGCGTATTCACCACGTATTGAATGCTCTTGGGAAAGAAGGCAACATGCTGGCAGTTGGATTGGCTTATGCCGATAAGATCAATACCGTCAGCCCGCAACACGCCATTGAACTGCACTATCCACGTTTCGGCGAGGGCCTTGAAGGACTCATCTGGGCGCGGGATGTCGATTTTTCCGGCATTTTAAACGGCATTGATATGGACCTCAATGACCCGGCAACAGACCCGCACATCGAGTACAACTATGATGTCAAAAATTTTCGAGAAGTGCGGTTCCATAATAAAACTGCCCTACAAGGTCGGCTTGGCTTACCGTTGCGTGAAGATGCCCCGTTGATCGGAATAGTATCGCGTCTCGTCGAGCAAAAAGGCATTGATTTTGGCGTGGATGCGCTGCGCCGCCTGTGTATAGACACCGATATTCAAGTCATTATTCTGGGGTCTGGCAATAAAACGCTGGAGCATCATGTCTGGAAGTTAGGGCATGATTTTCATAATAAGGTCCGCGCCGTGACCTATTACGATCCCATTCTTGCCCAGCAGATTTATGCTGCCAGTGATATGTTCTTAATCCCCAGCCGTTACGAACCCTGTGGCATCACACAGATGATGGCGATGCGCTATGGCTCTCTGCCTGTGGTACGTGAAACTGGTGGGCTGATTGATACCGTTGAGAATTATGACAACGGCCCGGCAGATGTCGGTACTGGATTCCGGTTTTTGTGGGAAGAAGCGGACGCTGTTGTGGGAACCATTCGCTGGGCACTCGATGTATATCACAACCGGCGCAAAGCATGGGAAAGAATGCAGGAGCGTGGTATGCGGAAAGATTGGGCGTGGGAGAACAGCGCCCACCAGTATGTTGACCTCTACGAAGCGGCCTTGAAAAAACGTCGAGGGAAATAATCAATGCGGTTGTTTTGCCTTACTTTCGTGCTGTGCTGGTTCCTCATAAGCGTGGTGCTGCTGGCTTCGCGCTCATCTACGCCCAATCACCAGTGGAGTCTTACCATGCGCAATGGCTATTGGTGGCGAGAATATAAGGGGGCAGATGACCGTATCGAGACGCTGGGGCGGCTGGAACGAATAGGCCCTTACCGATTTGGTGTTGTTTCTATCCAGACAACTTCTGGTGATTACCACGTACGTTACGATGGTCGGACTGGCGACATCAACGGTCTGTTTTCCGCCACCGGTGAAGAGATAACGAGGCACTATACGATTGGGCCGAACCTGCCGTTTCGCCTGCCTCTGCATGTCATTGGTACGATACTGGGTCTGGTTAGCGTATTATTGTCGTTCAAATCGTCCGTCAGAAGAAGCATCACATGATGAAAATCACAGTCAATGAAGATTGCGGCAATGCACCGAAAAAACTATTCCTCAAAGATTTCAATATCGCCTTTGCCGAAAGGGATATTGATTTCGTCGCTGACAGCGTAACGGATGACATTTCATGGGACATTGTCGGCGATAAGACAGTGCAAGGAAAGCATGATTTTTTAGAAACACTCGAACAAACCAGGCGTGAGCAAATCTCCGAGCAAATCATCAGCAAAATCATTACGCACGGTAAAGAAGGCGCGGTAAGCGGGATGAGAACGCTACAAAATGGAAAGCATTATGCTTTTTGTGACATATACGAGTTCAGTGGCGCGAGAGGTACTCAAATAAAGACAATCACTTCATACGTCATCAAAGTACGAGAATCGGGTAAGTCCTAGGACGCATGGTGCGTATCGGTATTGTCCTCACTTTCCTCTTACTGCTGGTGGTTCCGTATCCAATCCGGGCCACACATCCGATTGAATTTAACAAAATGGGCGTACATTTACTGCTGGATGATGGGCGGCATCAATGGGACCGCTCGTTATGGGATAGTCATCTGAGTTACGCCCACGAACTGGTAGGCGATTGGGGTTATGTAACGCAGCTTATTCGCCTCGATGATCTGGATGTCGAAAAATGGCAGTATTTCCTTGATCTTTGCGAGAAACACACCCTTATCCCTATTATCCGGCTGGCAACCACATTTGACCGGGAACATAACTGGTGGAGGACCCCGCCTCAGGATTCGGATGGCGCTTATCAAAGCGTAGCTGCTCAATATGCCGATTTCATTGCCGCGCTGGATTGGGACATCTTCCAACCGCTGCTGGTCATTGGTAATGAACCTAATCGCGGAGATGAGTGGGGAGGACAGCCTAATCCAGCCGAGTACGCACGATTTTTGAAGGATATGGCAACTGCTCTTCATGAGGCTCATCCCTTTGCCGAGGTGATGAATGCTGGGCTTGACCATTTTGCCCCCAACACCAACGGTCAACCGTTTATCAATGGGATGATTTACGTGGACGGCGAAAGTTTCATGGATGCAATGATTGAGGCCGAGCCGGGTGTCTTTGGATACATTGATGCGTGGGCCAGCCATCCCTATCCGCTGGGGGCATTTATCGCACCACCCTGGGAGCAGACCTTCAAGGTCGATTGGCTCAATGGCAGCACCAACCCGCGTCATGAAACCCCACCTGAAGGAATCCTCAATCGAGGCATCAATGCCTACGAATGGGAACTGTGGAAACTGAGCACCTATGGTATAGAAGACCTGCCTGTTTACATCACAGAAACCGGCTGGCGACATTCAATAGAGGGTTATCCGTCGCCGGAGCAGGTCGTGTGGTACACCAACCTGACTATGAGCGGTGGTTTTGGTGAATTTTTGCATCTCAATGATGATAACCGGGTTATCGGGGTTACGTTTTTCGCGCTGAACGGGCATCCCGATGAGTGGAGCCATACTAACTGGCTGGACATGAATCCCGATGGCACGGTAAATGGTGTGCTGATTCGACCTGACAAATTCAAGCCAGTTGAATAATTGTCCGCTACCCATTACCCCTTTCCGCAAGCTCCATGTTATAGTCGAGGGCGGTATTTCTCCCTGTAGTGGAAAAGGACTCTGCAATGGATTATGTAAAACTTGGGCGCACCGGACTGCGGGTAAGCCCGCTGTGTCTGGGCACAATGAACTTTGGCCCGCATACGACGGACGAAGACAGTTTCGCTATCATGGATAAATCATTGGAACTTGGCATCAATTTCTTTGATACTGCCAATGTTTATGGCTGGAAAAAGGGCGAAGGCGTCACCGAAAAAATTGTCGGTCGCTGGTTCGCGCAGGGTGGTGGTCGCCGGGAAAAGGTCGTGCTTGCCACAAAAGTTTATGGCGGGATGGGCGACTGGCCCAACGAAAGCCGCCTCTCGGCCCTGCACATCAAACACGCCGTTGAGGGAAGTTTGCGCCGGATGCAGACAGATTACATCGATCTTTACCAGATGCACCACGTAGACCGCGATACGCCTTGGGAAGAAATCTGGCAGGCAATGGAACGATTGGTGCAAGAGGGCAAAATCCTGTACGTCGGCAGCAGCAACTTTGCAGGCTGGCACATCGCCACCGCCAATCAAGTTGCCAGCCAGCGCCATTTCCTGGGATTGGTTTGCGAACAGAGTCTCTACAATCTGGCGGTGCGCGATGTTGAGATGGAAGTCCTGCCTGCTTGTGAGTATTATGGGCTGGGTGTCATTCCGTGGAGTCCTTTACACGGTGGTATGCTGGGGGGTGTTCTCAGGAAGATTGAAGAAGGACGACGAGCCTCCGAAGGCACACAGGAGCGCCTCGAAAAATATCGCCCGCAGGTCGAGCAGTATGAAGCGTTCTGTGACGAGATGGGTGAAACCCCGGCAGATGTAGCGCTGGCGTGGTTGTTGACACGTCCAGCGGTAACCGCACCGATCATTGGCCCACGCACAATGGACCAACTTACTGGCAGTATGCGTGCCCTTGAAATCGAGTTCAGCGATGATGCACTCGCCAGACTTGATGAAATCTGGCCCGGTCCGGGTCCTGCCCCGGAAAGTTATGCGTGGTAGATTTCCGAATTAGTTAGACTGAAGGCCCACAACCAACTGGCGTGGGCTTTTTTGATTGATGGCTTGTTGCTAGAGATTAGTCATCTTCGTCATCCTCTTCTCGATCATCGTCATCATTGCCCGAGCCGCGTCCGCTGTTGTCGCCGTCATCCTCTTCTTCATCATTATCGTCGTCGCGGTCATCGTCATTATCCTCGGCTTCTTCCGTACCAACCGGGCCGTCGTCGTCGGGTTCTTCTGTGCCAATTGGACCGTCGCGCTCGTCGTCATCATCCTCATCATCGAGTTCGATTTCCTCGGCAATGAAAGTGTTTTCGTCCAAATCAATCTCGACCTCGTACTTTTCACCGACGACAAGTTCATCTTCGATTTCCGTCATGTCATTGAGTTGGATAGTCACACCTGACAGCACAATGAACGCTGTGTCAATCTCATCGAGGGTTCCTGTAAACTCTAGTTCTTCATCCTCATCCTCGTCATCCTCGTCATCGTCGCGGTCTTCGTCGTCATCATCGGGTTCCTCCGTGACAACCGGGCCATCTGACGGTTCCTCCGTGACTTCAGGACTGTCAGCCGGTTCGTCGGTTACAACCGGACCATCGACTGGTTCTTCTGTCGCAAGCGGACCATCCCGGTCATTCTCGTCCTCATCTTTATCGTCGTCCAGTTCGATCCCAACGGCAGTGAATTCTTCATCGACATAGTTAACATAGGCGTCAACTTTAGCATCGACCTCCAGATCGTCTGATAATTCGGTGTTTTCGGCTATCAGGATTGTGACCCCACTGATCACAATGTTGTCCTCATTGATTTCCTGCAAGACGCCAGATATTTCCAGATCGTATTCATCTGCCTTTTCCTGCGCCTTAGCGGGCACAAGTGCTCCCAGACCAATACTGACCATCAATACAGCGAACGTAAATACGTATAACTTGTGCATCATTACCTTTACCTTGCTCATTTTCTCGTCTTTAAGTCTTTCCAGTTCACTAAAAACTTTCGGCAAATTTAACAAAATCATGACAACCAGTCCGACATGGGTACAATTATGGGGCAAAGACTTTTTTATCGTAAGGAGCATTTCAAAAAATGACATTAGATGGAATTTCGGAAGCAACCATTTCGACAAACCGAATCTCAACAAGAATTTTATCCAGTGGTGATGGCGAACCAGCCATTTTTCTACACGGCAATGTGAGTACGGCAACATTCTGGGAGGAGACAATGCTGGCATTGCCAGACGGATTCCGTGCAATAGCTTATGATCAACGGGGTTTTGGCGGGGCAGATATAAACAAGAAGATTGATGCGACACGGGGAATGGGCGATTTGTCGGATGACCTGAAAGCCTTGATGGACAAACTAGGCTATGAGCAGGCCCACCTTGTTGGGCATTCCGCGGGTGGCTCGGTGCTCTGGCGCTTCATGATGGATTATCCAGAAATGTGTAAAACTGTGACACTGGTGGACCCCGGTTCGCCATATGGCTTTGGCGGAACTCGCGGACTCGACGGGACGCCAAACTGGGAAGATCACGCGGGCAGCGGCGGCGGTACAGTCAATCCCGATTTTGCGAAGGCCCTCGCAGCCCGTGACACCAGTGAGGAACAGGGATCACCGCTGTGGACCCTGCGTAGCTTCTACTTCAAACCACCTTTTATCCCGGACCGCGAACGGGAACTGCTTGAGTCGATGTTCGACACCCATGTTGGCGAACAGGACTATCCGGGTGATATGACACCGTCCGAAAATTGGCCCAACGTTGCACCCGGCAAATGGGGATTGATAAATGCCCTGTCACGCAAATATCTCAAAGACCCCAAACACCTTTATGATGTCGAGGAAAAGCCCCCCGTCCTCTGGATTCGTGGTGCTGACGATCAAATTGTGAGTAATACCAGCTTTTTTGACCTTGCCACACTGGGCAAATTGGGGTTAGTGCCCGGCTATCCGGGTGAGAGCAAAATCCCATCTCAGCAAATGGTGGGCCAAACAAGGGTCGTTCTGGAAGCGTATCAGGACGCAGGGGGTTCGTACCAGGAGCTAGTGATTTCAGATGCAGGGCACACGCCTTATATTGAAAAACCAGACGAGTTCAACACGGCCCTGCACACGTTTATTGGAGCCTAAATACTGGATAATGTGTATCAGTTTTACTTACGAACTAGCTCTGATAAAGCACAAGCTTTTCGCGAATTTCACGGGCGGCGTGATTAAGTTCAGCATCGGTGAAGTAACGTGCCGCTTCTTCATAAGCCGATAGAGCGTTATCCATGTCGCCCTCGCGTTCCCATAGTTGGGCAGCAGCATTGAATAGATGTCCAAGTTCAGCTACGGCGTTGATCTGGTACATGTAATATGCGGCCTTCTGGAAGTGATCAAACACCTCGTCAGTGGGACGCTCGTCAAGCAGACTGATTTTCATCATGGACTGGTGCACTTTGCCCATGCTGTGCAAGTCGCCATTTTGCTCGGCGGCCAACAAGGCACGTTCGACGTAGGCCCACGCCTGATCAAAATCGCGCTGTTGGGCATAGGCGTGACCCAGGTTTCCCAACACCTCCGGAATGAGCCTGTGCTGAATATCAGGATGCCATTTGTGCATACCCTGCAAGCGCATCATCGCTAATTCCATAAGCAGAATAGCAGTGTCAATGTCACCGCGCTCCAGATTGGCCCCACCTTCATTGGATAGTGCAAACACAACCTGATATTCCTCATCGTGCGCTTCAGCGATGAGACGAGCCTGCTGGTAATGATAGATGGCTTCGTCGTAGTTACCTAACTCGCGGAAGACTTCACCAATGTGTGTCAGGGTGCTGGCAACACCTTCCATATGGTCTACGTCATTAAAGGCAATCTGGGCTTTCTGGAAATAGTCCAATGCTTCGGTGTAATTTCCAACCTCAAATGACAGCAAGGCGAGGATGTTGTACCCCTTACCAACCAGGCGCTGGTCGACGTGGCGGGCAACGCTCAACTGTCTGAGGATGACTGAAATCGCCGTCGCACGATCCAGCTTGCCCTGGTAAAACTTGCGAACCGTACGATCATAGATATTTTCGATCATTCCATAAACTTGTTGAGCCATGCCCGCTACCTCGAACTCAGGTTACTCTATGCTGCTACAGCGTAGGGCAGTCGTCAGATTGAGTCATCAGACTTTGGTTTATTTGAGGGATTAATTCAGGGATTACATTTGCACTATACGTGCATTGGTTAAAAGTTATCAAAGAATCTACTGGACATAAGTACAGATGTTCTATTGTCCTGGAGTCCGGTGTATCGGTGGTACAATTCAGCGATAATGTATTCGACTTCACACAATCCCAAAGGATACTTCCTAAATGTCACTTGAAGAGACACATATCAAACGCGGCGTCTCAGAATTTTCTGTGGCGCAGCTCAGTGCTTCCATCAAGGGTCAGGTCATCACACCCGATGACGCCGGGTATGACAAGGCACGTACGGTTTTTTATGGCGGAATCGACCGCCGACCAGCAGCTATCGTCCGGGTGCTGGATGCAAACGATGTTTCACAGGTTGTGGCGTTCGCACGAGAGAACGACATAGAACTGGCTGTCCGTGCTGGTGGGCATAGTGTTGCCGGGCACAGCGTCTCCGAAGGAGGAATTGTCCTCGACCTCTCGCAGATGAAGGGGCTGGATATTGATGTCAAAAATCGCACCGCGTGGGCCGACGCCGGTCTGACAGCAGGTGAGTATACCACTGCGACAGGTGCCCACGGCCTCGCCACCGGCTTCGGTGACACAGCGTCAGTTGGCATTGCCGGACTTACATTGGGTGGCGGGGCTGGCTATCTCGTACGCAAGTATGGATTGACCATCGACGACCTGCTGGCCGCCGAAATCGTGACCGCCGACGGCGAAATCCGCCATGTGGACACCGATACACATCCCGATCTATTCTGGGCAATTCGTGGGGGCGGCGGTAACTTCGGTGTTGTGACGCGCTTTCAGTATCGGCTCCACGAAGTGGATAAAGTGGTAGGTGGAATATTGATCTTGCCAGCGTCACCTGAGATACTCCGCTCGGTTGTTAAAGCGGCTGAGGATGCGCCGGAAGAACTGTCGGCGATTATTGCGGTAATGATCGCACCACCAATGCCCTTTATCCCCGCTGAACATCACGGTCAACTGATCACGATGATTTTGCCTGTCTATGTGGGTGAGGTGGAGGCAGGGTTGGAGGCTGTTGCACAGTTCCGCGCAATTGCTACTCCCCTTGCAGATATGCTCAGGCCAATGTCCTATCCAGAGGTTTACCCTCCGGAGCAAGAGGACTTCCATCCGATTGCTGCCGCTCGTACCATGTTCATTGATTCGGTCGATGAGCAGGCAACAGATGTGATCTTCGAATATCTTGGAAGATCAACCGCTCAGATGGCGGTGGCTCAGATTCGCGTTCTCGGTGGGGCGATGGCCCGTGTGCCTGTTGAAGCGACCGCGTTTGCCCATCGCAGTCAGCCCATCATGGCGAATGTCGCCGCGTTGTACCAGAATCCCGAAGATGCCGCCGTACATGAGGCGTGGGCGGCTGAATTCGCAGCGGCATTACGTCAAGGAAATACGGGTGCGTACGCGAATTTTCTGGGTGATGAAGGTGAGGCACGTGTCCGGGAGGCGTATCCGGGTGCGACGTGGGAACGATTGACCACAATCAAGGCCAAGTATGACCCGACCAACCTATTCCGCCTGAACCAGAACATCCCGCCCGCGAAATAGCCTGTATCACACCGCAGTATTGTTCAGGTACTGCGGTTTTCTTAAGCCGAAATACTTTGCCAGCTAAGTAAATGTTGTTTACAAACACTGAGAGCAGGACTTAAAGTAAATTGTTGATAACTCTTGCGTGCGGTTTTTTAAGGGCAAAATATTTTGCCAGCTAAGTAAAAAGGAGATTCAGAATGACAACCTCAAGCCGTACTCGCTCCGTCGGTGCAGAGACAATCGCTGCGGGCCGCCTCCTTCAGGCGGCTGCCATCGCTGCGTTTGCTGCCTCACTGGTAAATGTGCTGGTCTATTTCGTCGTACCAGCGTTGTTCGATTTTTCGCTCGAAATCCCTCTGATGGGTCCGGACTCAGAGATTGAACATCTGCCCGTCTATATGGTCATTTTCGCGACCGTTGCTGGTAGCATTGGGGCTGTTCTGGTGTTTGCCGTTTTCAACCGCTTCACGGCTCGCCCGGTGAAAATCTTTCGCGTCATTGCTCTTGGTTTCTTGCTGCTTTCGTTTGGTCCGCCATTGTCACTGCCCGTTGCCACCAGTATCCAATTGACATTGGCCTCTATGCATGTTATTACTGCCGCCATTGCGACGTATATGCTGACGACATGGGCACAGGAGACGTCGTAACGCCATGTTCACAGAGAAAGAATTTGCCTATCTGAAGTCACAGCCGCTGGCTCGTATTGCTACCGTCGGGCCAGATGGTCAACCCGACGTAGCTCCCGTTGGCTTTGAATTCGATGGCACGGCGTTCTACATCGGCGGACACGATGTGACACAAACACATAAGTACAAGAATGTACAGCAGGGCCATGACAAGGTCGCTCTGGTGATTGATGATCTGGTGTCAACCAGCCCCTGGAATCCACGCGGCATCCGAGTTTACGGAACCGCCGAGCTGGTTAAGCGTGAAGGACATGTTGGAGCAGGTATGTACATCCGTGTCATCCCCCAAATCTCATGGAGTTGGGGTGTCGAGGGACCCGCCAGACAGAAAACGATACATGCAAACCGTGAATGATATGTCACGGACCACAAGTCTCAAGATAAGCGTGGAAGTGCAATGCCTCGGACTCATTCGAGGCATTGTGTTTTTGTTTCCATCAAAATGTATGGCTTGCTACTTGGCTGGTTTCAAGAAAAGTGATTCCAAGTGCATTCGCCAAAAACGTTTCGCCAGCAGGAGTGATCTTCACGGCTCGACTATGCGATACTCGTTTGATCCAGCCATTCTCAAAAAATACGTCCGCGATGGCCGCGCCCAACGCTCCTGCGATATGATAATGTCGTTCGCTCCAATCCAGACAGGCATAAGCGAATTTTCTCTGTTTTTTCTTCAGCCGTTCTACATCAATCTGCCATGATGCAAACCATGTAACTCCTTTATCTGTCAGCTTATAGTTTTGTTCGTCTTCGTGCAGGAACGCTTGCTGAAGCAGCGCATTTGCGAGAGCTACGCCTAATTTACCGGCGAGATGGTCATAGCATGTTCGTGCATGGCACAACTCAGGTGAAATCTTTGTTGTACGCAAGTGTTTCGGCTCGACCACCGGAGCAACCAGCGAAAGTGCTTCCAGTAGTTCGGCAACTTCGTGATTCTTAAGTGAGTAATAACGATGGCGACCGGATGGCGTAACCCTGATCAAATCGCCCTCCAATAACTTAGCCAGATGCGAACTGGCAGTTTGTGGCGTTACATGAGCACGATAAGCAAGTTCAGAAGCTGGTAGAGGTTCGCCACCCATTAACGCCGACAGAATTTTGGCCCGTGTCGGTTCGCCGATAAGCGCCGCAGCTATTCCTAAATCTGGTTCCTGGAGCAAATTGACACTTTCCTTTACTTAATCTTCTGCACAGAAGGACTTCCCAAGCCATGATCCCAATCCGAAATAATGACGGAAATTATCAATTAGGGGCTGCCATTTGTTGGGATCGCTATGGTGCTTGTTTTTGACAATTTCGTCCTGAGCATGGACTTTTACGACCTCTGCGTCTACAGCAGCCACATTACCCTCAGTACCAATAGGAATGATGTTTTTACCGTCATGTGTTCATTGTACAATGAGAAGGCGACAACATGTTTCGGTTTTCATCGAAATATTGCATCATCGCGAGTTAGGCGGTGATATGGCTGTCGGGATAGTTATGATAGTTGGTACAGGTGTTTGCACCAATTGGGCAGGAACCGGGTCAACAAACAGGGTAAACCTTATGCTCCAGTATCCCCAAACGCGATTTACCCGCCCGCGCACTCGCCAGAAAAGGCGTCCGATTGGCAGCGGTGGGTCAAACACTAAAGAAGTTGCATTGCCTATCGAATTCTGGCGCATATCAACCGTCCGGTTCGCCACTACTTTGTCGTCAAACAAAAATACCCGGTAGGTGTTCGCATCGGAAATCGGGGTCCATGAGAATACCGGCGTACGATTGGTTGTGTGTTGTTGATGCCCGGGGGTCAATGGCTGGGGGATTTCCAATGGGCGGCACTTAAATTGCCCGAGATTAATGCTCTCAAGGTTACCAGACAGCTCTGTCACGGTCAGGTCATCCCACTTTTCTGGACCGTTAATCGTCACAGGCCCCGCCGCAAATACCATCACAGGCACGTTCACGCCTGCCGATGCGGAAATTTCAAAGGGAGCATCTCCATTTAGAATAGTCACTACAAGATTGGGGTGGATACATTGCGCGGTTACCTCTAAAGGAGGCGTGTCAGTTGAAGTCGGTGTAGGAGAAGTTTCGTCAACCTCATAGGCCCCTATGTCGCACTCCTCATCGCGTAGTACGCCGCGCTGGTCGGTTGCATAACCACAATTATAGCTCCCGTCAATGGCGGGGTTATCAGCGATAGGCAGCAGGGCATTGGTTAGCGTGGGACCGCCATTAGCTTTCAGCAGGGGGTCAACATGTGCCCCCACATTAATAGTCCCTGCACTGACCGATAAACAGCTTGTATCTGAAGTCAGATTGCCGCTGCCAATAATAAGGCCCACACAATCGTTACTCCCGCCCGGCGATGCGATAATGCTGTGACTGATATTTATCAGCCCCCCTGCGTTGAGGATAACATCACCCGATGTAGAAGCTACATTGGAAATGAGTGTCGCGTGCTTGATAACAACATTCGAGGACAGTGAAAAAATTGCGCCCCCGTCTCCCCTCGCACCAGCATATGCTCCCCCAAGAGCGTCGTTACCGTAAAGCGTGGAATTATCTACATCGAGTGTGGCATCCATGTCAGCATAAATCGCACCACCCTGACCGTGTCCCGAATCCTGCAATAATGTCGCCGTTCCGCCCTGACTAACGTTGTCATACAAAGTGCTGCGCGAGATGGATGTATCAGAGCCAGTCGCCAGATAAAGAGCAGCCCCCGACGCATTGCCACCTGCCGGGCCATTACCACCTTCGGTACGATTGTTGTAGAAGGTTGAATCGATTACGTTTAATACACCGTTATTGGCAATTGCGCCGCCCTGTGCCTGACCACCTCCCACATCAGAATTTCCAGACCGCGCCAGATTGTTCGAAAAATGCGCCGTATCAACAATCAGCGTACCAACGTTATAAACACCGCCACCGCTCACGGTTGCACTTGCTTCACTCTCATCAAAGGTGCTTTCCACCGTATTCGCTGTGATAGTCGTGTTTTGCAGCGTCAAAGTTCCCTGATTGAGCAGCCCACCGCCCCGACCTTCTTCACTTTCGGAGAAGATACGCCCATCTTCAACGGTGACGCCGACCAATGTGAGATTTCCCGCCGGAGTAATATGGAAGATTCGGAAATTCGTGCTGTTGCCACTGATGCGATAACCTAGACGAGCTTCAATCGTGATAACCGATATAATATCCGGCAGCCCGGCCTGACCTCCACTGACCGGCATTGGTGATGGATAGGCTTGCGTTAACTGTGTATCCACATCAAGAAAAATGGTATCTGCGCCGTTGCCCGCCGGGCAGCTACCCACTGCTGTGTCGGTATTCGCCGCATTGATAGCGTCAATCAGCGTACAACTCCCATTGACAACAATATCCTGTGGTTCCGGTGTGGGAGTCGTTGAAGGCGTCCATGTTGGCGTCAAGGTCGGTGGAACATCCGTGTTTGTCGCAGTGAAAGTGGCTGTATCGGATGGAGTTATTGTTTCGCTGGTTGGCGTACTTGTGCTCGTATTGGTTGGCGTGAATGTCAAGGTGTGAGTTGGAGTCGGCGTATTTACCATTGCTACCAATTCAAAGGCCCCTATATCGCAATTCACGTCGCGCAATTCACCGCGCTGGTCGGTCGCCAGCCCACACCCCGGATTGCCGTCCACTGCCGGATTTCCTGCCACGTCAAGAAGGGCATGGGTTTCAGTTGGGCCGCCGTTATTTGCCAGCAAACTACTGATATGTGTATCGAGAGTGATCGCCCCCGCCGAAATAATGTTGCAACTCACATGGTCAGTCAGGTTGTTCGTGCCCGACAGCACCCCCGAATTCACCATGCAATTTGTTCCGGGGCTGGTTCCCGCCAGAATGCTATTATTCATCGTGACAGTCGTCGGTCCGGTGAGATACAAATCTTCTCCGCTTGTGGTGCTGCTGTTATTCAAAAACGTAACATGATTAAACGTGGGAAACCCGCTGTTCGTGTAAAAGGCTCCTCCGGCAGCAATGTTACCACTTGTTTTCTGGCTGCTGTTGCCGCTAAAGGTGCTGTTGGTCACACTGCCAAATGTCATCCGGTTAAAGATCGCCCCACCAGCGGCATTTTCGCCCGGTGACGAAACCATGACGATATTCGCGCTGAAGGTGCTGCCCGAAATTTGCATCACATTACTGGCATTAAAAATTGCGCCACCGCTGGAGGCTTCATGACCGGTGATGCCATCATTGCCGTAACCTTGTGCCAGATTATTGTGAAAGGTGCTGTTGGTGATGGTAGTGATCGTCGCCAGATTTGCGATTGCACCACCAATAGCGGGGCTTGAGGTGGAAGTCCCCAAACCACCTAATACCTGATTATTGATAAACTGGCTGCCGTTAATGCTGAGTGTACCAAAATTGTAAATCGCTCCGCCGGACGCGAAGCCCCCGTTGTCACCGTCGCTGCCCTGCGCAAGATTGTTGCTCAAAACTGTGTTCGTGAGATTCACTATGCCGAGCGAATAGATTGCGCCGCCTGTCGAACCCCGTCCATTGGTAACGCCGTTAGTGTGTATCGCGCTGTTATTTTGGACCGTGCTGTTCAGGAGGGTCAGCGTCCGCCCTGACGCCACATAAAACGCGCCACCACCCGCCGAAGCATTGTTCCCAACAATTCGCCCATTCTGGACCGTGATTCCATCCAGCGTTAGTGTGCCATTCGTCATAACATTGAACAGGCGGAACGATGTACTGTTGCCGCTGATGATCGAACCCATCCCGGCCTGAATCGTAATATTGGTAGTGATGTCGGGCAACCCGGCCTGTCCACCAAGCAGCGTTGACGAACCAGAGTATGCCCCGGTCAGGTTCACATCGACATTCAATATAATTGTGTCTGCACCCATGCCCGCCGGGCAATTTCCAACGGATGCATCACTGTTGGCAGCGCGAAGGGCGTCAATGAGCGTACACGACCCGTCAACGGTAATGGAGCCAGCTTGAGTGGGTGAGAATGGGATTAGGCTAATAAACGAAACAACCAACACCAGGAAAATAAGCGCGCGCTGCATGGGAGCCTCATAAGTAACTTTTTTGGTCAAAATAGTATACCGCGTGTAACAGGAAGTGCAAGGTCTCAGATAAAGAATTGAGAGATACGAAAATTTGTGGTAGCCAAACATGTGATTGACACTAAACCACCATATCACTATACTTTCGTGCGTGAATATGAAAATATTTGAATATTATCATCCTGCTATCGAAGGAATATGGATGAATCAATTAGTTCACCAATTCAAGGCTGATTTCTTCAAGACACTATCGCACCCGGCGCGGCTGGCAATCCTGGATCATCTGCGAAATGGTGAGAAGAATGTCAGTGAATTGCAAACGCTGCTAGAGGCCGATCAATCAACCATTTCCCAGCAGCTCTCGCGATTGCGCAGTGGCAATCTGGTCGATGCTCGCAAAGAGGGGACTACCGTCTATTATTCGGTGCGTGACCCGATGATCTTTCAGCTAATGGATGCGGCACGGGAGATTTTCAACCGCCAGCTCATCGACCATCAGGAACTTCTTCAGCAGGTAAATGAGGAAGGGAGCACCGACGATACTGAGTAACCGGGGAAACATCTCGTTGGAGCACGGGTGCGAACGTCAAGGGTAGCCTTGTAACCCGAACCCGTCAGCTTACCTCGCAGGCTAAAGGCTCGCTTCTAAAAAAGATGGCGAGTCTTTGTTGTTGTGACATAACACATCCGTTAACGACCGGAGGATTGAAAACAAAATGAGAATGCCATTTCCATCTATCAGCCTTGTCCAGATCTGGCAAGATGAGTTTCGCAACTATAATATGTCAAGCTTCCAGCGTGACCTGCTGGCAGGTGTCACCGTGGCTGCCGTTGCACTGCCACTGGCATTAGCCTTCGGGGTTGCATCAGGGGCAAGCGCCGCCGCCGGGTTAGTCACGGCGATCATTGCCGGGTTTCTGATTGGCGGATTGGGCGGGGCCGGGTATCAGATTTCAGGACCAACCGGGGCGATGTCAGCAGTCCTTATTGTTCTCGCCAGTCGCTATGGGCTGGAAGGAGTCTGGACGGCGGGTGTGCTAGCTGGCTTCATGATTCTGGCGCTGGGCGTGTTCAAGCTGGGGCAAATCGTCAACTTTATCCCCTCGGCAGTCATTGCCGGGTTCACCAGTGGCATTGCCGTTATCATTTTTATTGGTCAGATTGATAATCTGCTTGGTATTCACACGGAGGGAGCGGAGAATGCGCTTCTCAAATTGACTCACTATTTCCGCTTCGATTACACACCCAATCTGACGGCAGTTGGGTTAAGCGCGATGGTGATTTTGATTATGGTGTTCTGGCCTAAAAATCTAAATGCCCGCTTCCCCGGTTCACTGCTGGCATTAATCGCCGCAACAGCGTGCACGATTGTGTTGGACCTCAATGTACCGATCATCGGCACCATTCCACAGACCATCTTTCTGGATCAGCGCCTGTTTCCAACGCGGATACCCTGGGAGCATCTGAGTGAGCTGTTTATACCCGCGCTGTCGATTGCATCGCTTGGTGCTATTGAAAGCTTGCTGTGTGGCACGGTGGCTGGTCGGATGGTCGGCAGCAAAATGGATTCATCGCAAGAGTTAATTTCACAAGGGGTGGGTAACATTGTCATCCCATTTTTCGGTGGTGTTCCCGCCACAGCGGCGATTGCCCGCACCAGTGTGGCGATCAAGAGCGGTGGTCGTACACGAGTAACAAGTATCGTTCATTCCAGTATTTTGCTGATTGTGGTACTGGTGCTGGCCCCTGTCATTTCGCATGTGCCGCTGGCTGCATTGGCAGGTGTTCTGGCGGTCACTGCGTGGCGCATGAATGAGTGGAGCGAAATCCGCGACATCTTTAACCGCCGCTTTAAGAGTGCCATATTTGCTTTTGCCAGCACATTAATTGCAACGGTGGCACTGGACCTCACTCAGGCAATCATTCTGGGCATCGGCCTCTCCGCACTTATCTTTGTGTTCCAGAGCAGTCAGGCCAAAGTCATCTTTGCCTCTGTCTCAGCCGAAAAGATGCGTGCTGACGGCTATGAGATGCAGTACGATACCAACCGGATTCTGGTGGTCTATATCACAGGACCGCTGTTTTTCGGCACGGTCAACACCTTTAACACGGTTTTGGAGAAACTCAACGGAAATGTCGATATTATCCTCAGTTTACGCACGGTCCCTCTCATTGATACGACCGGGATCTCAGCTATAGAAAATCTAATCAACCAACTTGAGAGTGAGGGGCGAAGGGTTTATCTCAGTGGGCTTACCGAGCCGGTACGCTCATACCTCGAACGGGCAGGTGTGATTCAACATCTGGGTGAAGACCGCATTTTCTGGAGTGCCTACGAGGCCATTATGGCTGCCGACCACTACCGTGCGAATGTGAAGAGGCATACGCAGGAATATGCTGAATTGAAACTTGCCCAGAAGGGTGCAAAAAGTTGACGCTTGTTTACACAAAAAAGGCCCCCTTCTAATCGAAGGAGGCCCGTGTTTTTTATGGGTAGAAACCGCGGGTCAGTGTAGCTTGAGCTACACGATTAATGGCATGGATTTGAGCCGCCATACGCATGTCAATATCCTTGTCCTCGGCAACCGCGACAACCTTGTCGTAAGCCTTCAACAAAATGCGACGTAGTTGGCGCATAATTTCTACTTCGTCCCAGAAGAAGTTTTGCAAGTCCTGTACCCACTCGAAGTACGAGACGGTGACACCACCAGCGTTTGCCAGAATATCTGGTACGACTACAATGCCACGATCACGCAGAATGTCGTCGCCACCCGGTGTCGTTGGACCGTTAGCCCCCTCCACTACGAGCGAGGCTTTGATGTCGTCGGCATTGCCCTCATGCACCTGATCTTCTAGCGCGGCGGGGATAAACACATCACATTCAACGCCAAAAAGTTCATCATTTTCGATGATGTCAACATCATCACTCGCGTAATCTTTCAGCAGATTATTGCGAGCTGCGCGTGTGAAGTTGAACAGCGCCTCCACATCAAGGCCATCAGGATTGTAGGCACCACCACTGACATCGGTCACGGCGACCACTTTGTAGCCAAGTTCAGATGCGTACAGGGCCGCATGTGCGCCTACATTACCAAAACCCTGTATCGCAATACGAATTTCATCACGGTCAATTCGACCGCGGCGTTTCAGGGCTTCTTCCATAACGATAATGACGCCGCGCCCGGTGGCCTCTTCCCGGCCTTCGCTGCCGCCGATATTGATGGGCTTGCCGGTTACAACCGCCGGCACTGAATAGCCGACCGTCATAGAATAAGTATCCATGATCCAGGCCATTGTCTGGGAATTGGTCCCCATGTCGGGGGCTGGTATATCGCTGTGGGGGCTTATAATGGGAACAAGTTCAGAGGCAAAGCGGCGGGTGAGTCCTTCGTTTTCTTTGTCGGATAATTTCTTGGGATCACAGATTACCCCCCCCTTTGCACCACCGTAAGGAAGACCGACAAGAGCGCATTTCCATGTCATCCACATCGCCAGAGCACGGACCTCATTAAGGTCTACGTGTGGTGCATAGCGAATGCCGCCTTTCGAAGGTCCAAGTACAAGATTGTGGTGAACGCGATAGCCAGTAAACATCTTGACGTCACCGTTGTCCATTCTCACTGGAAAGTTGACAGTGTATTCGCGTTTGGGGAGGCGCATGTATTCAATTAAACCAGCAGGCAAGTCCAGATGGCTCACTGCACGATCATATTGCGCTAACGATGTTTCGTAAGCTTTGTTGGGGGTAACAGTTGGTGCAGGAGCAACTCGAGTTCCTACGCTCATTAAAGATCTCCTCTCGCTATGCTAGCCGCATAGTGATGAACAACATAGGGTTTAACTTGTTACAATTTTCAGTATACATCAATCTGTATATGATGGGCATGAAATTTCGTTAACGTCCGAAGAAAAAGCCCAGCAATCGCCGGGCAATATTTTCAGGCTCTAGACTATTGTAGAAATTTAGCCTACACGGAATTCTAATGTGTCAACCTCTTCACCATCAACTTCGATCCGGACACTCCAACGACCATCTTCCCAGAATTCTTCATCACCTTTGCCTTCCCAGTCAAGACCCAGTACCACCGTGCCAACGTTCTGGTCAGCCGTTACTGATAGCGGGTCGCCAACCTGCTCACCATCAGGATCGAAGAATGTAGCCACAACCTCGACATCACTGTCATGTGAATTGAGTTTTACCACAACGTTCAGGTCTTCGTTGCGAGGAAATTGTTCGGTCTTATTCAATTCGAGTTCGTTTGTTCCATCTCCAGACGCAGTATAAGCTTGATCATAGACGCCGTCACCAGTGCACGCCGTCAGCGCCACTGCAACCAGGATTAAAACGATTACTATTTGCTTCATTAACGCTGATCTCCTAAAAATGCAACCATATGCTGCCTATGTTACATGAATCGTCACTCGCGAAAAAGGCAAAATTTGTACGAAAAAAGGGCATGTACTTAATTACAGTACACACCCCCATGTGGAATGGTTCAGTATAGGAGAGTCAGGCCAGTACCGGACGGAATTTATATCCGTAGATAATCATCCCGCTGGTTCCTTCAGTGCGTAGTTTGCGCGTGACCATTTCGACTCGTTGTCCGATCTCAACAGGTCCCGTCGGGGTCTCAAGATCGGTTAACTGGGCTGTTATCAGCGGTCCCTCATCCAGTTTGATAAGTGCCAAAATGTAAGGTGCCTGTTCGGTGAATCCTTCCGGGGCGTCGGTGACAATGGTGTAGCTGTACACTTCACCTTTGCCGGTGAGCTTTATTTGTTCGTCAGCCTTGAGTTGTAAGACTTTGTTGACGCTCATCGGTGTCCCTTAGGAGGCCATTTGTTCTTGCAGCACTTCTTCCTCAGTATCGAAGCTGTAGCGTTCCACAAGACGCTGTTTCACAACCGGACGCGGCGGAAACTCAACGTTGCCATTTTCGTTGACTGATGTTTGCATCTGATAACGTTGAGATTTGATACGCCAGTTCTTCGGAATGTGCATAATTCTTCTCCATTTTTGTACACAGCTACATGTGCTTTGTTCCAAGATGCACAAAATCATATATGAGATTATCTGCCAAAACCTCCCAGGCTGGTATCTTGAGAGGTTTTGAGAGTAATTGGAGACTCTCATGGTAGTCCCCAAATCCTTTCGTGAAGGCGCTTTCTCAAGTCATTTGGCAGGTTTTCACAAAGTAAAAAAAGTGTCCCAAATTTGCAAAAATCAAGTGACTTTTCGGGGTAAATATGATACAATTTCATATAGAACAAAAGTTCTGAATCGGGTCAAAAGAGAGGGTAATTTGGTGACACAATATCCACCTACTCAGCCAGTCGATAAGCCATCCGAAACTCAGTCCGGTGACACTAAAAAGAAGCCTTCCCCGGTAACCAACTGGCCTGCATCTCATCCTATCGCCAGTCTTGTTGTTATTGTCAGGAACTAATCTCTACCACTCTTTCCGTTGTGTTCGTTATACTCTGTCTGGGCACACCTATTCTCCAGCAGGGTTACTTGATGAGTTACGACATTGCAGGTTTCATTTCCAGGCAGGGCAATTTTGACACTTTCAAAGCAAAGAGCCGGATACACATTGCTGTCCTCCCACTGCGGCAGGGATTTGACCTGATGCTGAACAATGTGAACCTGGAACATGCATTGGGCGTTACTGCCGAAGGTCGAACTCAAGCCTCCCATGATTTCTGGCATCTGGACAAAAAGATGGCGGATTTCGCCGAGCGATTGTCCAATGACAACGCAGTTGCCTATATCGAAGCCCAATATTTTGGCGGAAACGGTTCGCAGTCGGCAATCGTATGGCAGGACGGCATGATGATTTTTGCCCATCCCGATAACGGCGTTGTGGCACGCGTGCCGGGACGTCTGGGACCCATCAATTCAGCTCTGCGCCTGTTGGATGCCAGAACCGAAGCCGGAAATGATGAGTTTGAGACAGTCGGCCTCGGCGCTTTTCGGCATAATGACGACTGGTTAATGGCCGACATCGCCCGCTCAAACCGGCGCGGGGAGAAATTATATCGCGTCGACTTTTCGCAGATGGAGTGGTTTGACACCGACTTTTTCGGGGCACACTTCATCGAGCCGAATTTTTGCGGCGCATTGCTGCTGAATGCCAACTTCCGCAACGCTATTCTTGAACGCGCGACCTTCGATGAACACACCACCCTGCCGGATGGCTCCAACTGGACGCCTGATACAGACATGAATCGTTTTACGGACCCTGATCATCCTTTTTTCTGGGAACCATAGGACTCCGTAAAATACCGGCGCAAAGTATCTACCGCCCACTGTGGGTAGTCGATCATCAATGGCTTGACATACTCCTCACACACTGTCAACATTTCAAGTGCTGCGTCCGGTGGCGACTTGAGTAGTGCCTTCGCCAGTGCTTGTCCAATCTCAGGATAAACCTGCTCGAAACGCCTGAATGAATCAAGGTTGTCCAGTTTATGCTGGTTGTCGGCGGGCAAATAGTGGGTCAGGACCGGCAGAAGATGTTGCAGCGCATGGGACTTAATGAACAAGTGACCGCTTAATTGTTCGCCGCGCCAGTATCGCCCCGCACCGACTTGCAATAGACTCAAGAAATGCAGGAACTCGTTCAGATAATTGTATTGTGGTGGTGTTGAATGGCTGACAACCTGCTGCATTCGGTTGGCAATGTCGGCCTTATCCAGCAGGATTCGGTAGTCGTTGGCTTTGCTGATCATTAACTCATCAAGGTCAAATACGGCGAACTCGATAAGGTGACCGCTGTCGTACATAACCTTGAGGCCGTGCGCGGTCTCCTGAAATTGCAGTACAATCGAGTCGCTATCAGGGAGCCAGTCTAGCTGTCCGCGAAAGAATGACTGCGTTGATGGTTGCACGATCACGAAAAAATCGTGATCCGAATACTGGTCGCGCCGGACGACATTTGCCATTGAGCCAAGCGCCACAACGCCAAGAACGCGCTTATCGTCTCGCAAATTTTCCAGTAATCTGTTGGTAAAGTTGTCGTAGGTTTTGATGTCCATAATCAGTCTCCGTCCTATCAAAGCGACAAATGACCTCATTTTACCCTGTTGCGATGAAGTTGGTGGCGGCTCAAACACCATTACAAATTTTGCAATTGGGGTAAAAACATGGGTAGCATTAGCTCAAGGATGGCGAAGCAAACTGTGGTCTGGAGTAGGTCGTACCGCAGGCGCAGGAGAAATTACTTATGTCCGATGATTTTTTGATTACGGTGCGAAAGGTGTCGCCGGGAATATTTTCATTTTACAGAGACAAACCTCCTTTCATTCACGGAACGGTAAAAGAGGGGACATTTGCACGTGATGAACTGGTCGAACTGGTCGGATTCCGGCAAAGCCCCATTCTCGCCCGCATGCACGTTATCCTTGGCCTTTCAACAACAAACTCCCCCTTCCAGACCGCCCGCCGTCGCAATTTAATGGCACGACTTGACGATTACTATCCGGTACAGGTGGGTATGGTCATCGCCTCCCCGAATTCGATAAAAGCCCACCGCGTTTTTGAGTGCAGCTTTGACTATGGCTGTCATTTTGACGATGTCGATTTCACGATGTCACAGTCAGGCACGGTTGACATTCATAACGTGAGCGTATCATGTTATTTTGAGCCGAAGTCGGGATCGGTGTCCAGCATGGATTGGGTTGTAGAGCTAGACGAATGGATTGCGCTGGCAGTAGGCTGGCGTTTTCATTTACTGGATGAAGCCCGCCGCGTAATTGGCGCGGGAGAAGTTACTCGTGTCTGATCATCTAACGAGCGACTGATCACAGCGGCGGCAGTGACGACAGGCATAACAACGCTTTCTGCTGTCATGGGAGCGGTCCAACGGGTTGTCCAGATGTTCGCGGTCGCGATGCATCGTTTCCAGCACCTCAAGCAGCATTTCGAACATTTCATCGTCATAATCGACTTCAAATGTGCGGTCGTCGTAGCGAATGACACCATACGGCGGCGCAATGTTGACCGTCTCTTCAACCAGCAAGCAGTGCACAATCACCTCGGCAATGTGCGTATCATGTGGATTCGAATCGGCTTTGCCGGGTTTGACAAGAACAGGAATCGGTTTGCTGTTGTGATAGATCACATAGTCCGGTTTTCCGGTGATACCATACTTCCACGAGACAAGTTGTCTGCTGAGTTTACCGCCCGGCGTGAAGCGAAGCCGAATCCATCGACCAACGACCCACATTACGGCTGTTGCCAGCAGCAAACCACCGACAAGAAGATAGAAATTCATTGAATTCCCAGGAATATCAACAACAGTGAGGTGATAATCATCAGCCCCGGAATCACAAACAGCAGTGGAAATAGACGCTTGCGGCGGCGGCTCCGTATTTTGTGATCATACCACCATGCCCGCTGGCAATAGACATAGCGGGCGACCTCAGAAGCAACAATCAGTTCATTACGCTTAAACGTCATCGCGCTCGATTTCCTTTTCTAGTGCCTCAATCGCATTCTGTAACTGCTGCTGGCGAAAACTGGTGGTAACATCACCGCGTGTGCGTTCGAGTACATTGCGCAGGACGTCCGTGCGGCGGCGCAGGCCGTGCGTAATCGCGTCGGTAAAATCGACCGTGATGAGCTGGCTGTAAATGGCATCCATCGCATCCAGCAATCTTTCGGCTTCCTGAGTGTGATGGTGACGGATGATGTCCAGAATATGGCGGCGGAGTTCGCTGGCTGCTTCTGCCAATCCATTCACATAAGTCGCTGGCTCGACCTTGAGTTCATCTGGTGTAGGGAGTGACTCGTTATGTACCAGTACATAAGTCAACTCGGCTTCAACATATTCACGCAGTGCATCCTGTGTATAGCCGCTGTGATAAAGTTCTGGATAGGCTGCTTCATTCTCACGTAGGCTGGCGGCGATTTCACGGGCTTTGCTTAGCCCATTCTTAGCTTCATCCCATTCGCGGCGATGGATGGCGCGAATCGTATTGGCACATTCACGAATGAGTTTCCGGGTGCGGGCTAATGCCGCTTCACGGGCGTCATTTAATCCCTCGAAGGTATCCTGTATCGAATCGAAAACGGTATCAAGTTGGTCCACAAAAACACCCCTGGTGGCAAGTAACGTGCTGTTATTTTAACACGTTTAGATTTCCAAACGAACCTCATCCAGCAAAGAATTGTCGAGGCCATACGCCTTTGCTGTCAGAGCGGTGTTGTCAATATCTACGATGACGAAATGGGCCTGCGATGTGACAAACTGCGATCCGGCGGCATGGCTGTCCCCTACCGGATAGATAACCGCCGAGCCTCCACCAGTGGTGATATGTGTGATTCTGTCAATCAACAGCCGCTCATAAAGGTGCGAGTGTCCGTTCAGGACTAACGCGATTCGATCAGCATACGCGGCGAATAGGTCACGCCACTGCGACTGCGACGGATTGCCATCACCGGGATGAACGGACGACGACGTGCGAAATGGGATGTGCGAGAAAATGATATTGGTTCGCGCTGTTTCATCAGCCAGTCGCTCACGCAGCCACGCATCCTGTTCTGCCAGTCCGCGTTCATTGTAAAACGTCTGGGTGTTCACACTCAGAAACTGGACATCTCCCCGCCGAAAACTATACCAACTTCGCCGCTCCTCAAAGGTAGGCATATCCAGCAGTGGTGGGTAGGCAGTGTAATAAAAGGTAAGACCATTGGCGTCCCGTGTAGCGGCTTCATTATCATGATTCCCAATCGCAGCATAATGGGGCATTTGTTGAAGGAGAGGCTGGAACGGCAGGTAGAATTTTAGTGCCCAATTGCGCGGCAGGTCATTGCCATAGGCTTCACTGAAATAGACCATATCACCCGTATGCAGCAAAAAATCCGGCTCGTGCGCCGCCATATGCGCCACAAGCTGAAGCGTGACGTCATCACCATAGCCGCTGTCACCGATGACGGCAAAACGCATCGGGGCATCAGGCTCCGGTGTCGTAAAGCGCACGGTTGACCAGTCTGCGTCAAAATAGAGTGGAAACTGCCCGTTAAGTTCAACCTGATAAACGTATTCGACGCCGGGTGCAAGATCGTCAAGGATAACCAATGCCTTTTCATCACTGATGGATAACTCGCGCGGACTATTATCATTTCCCTTCAAAGTCAACTTCGCATTGAGGCCCGTCGTTGGCAGCCACCAGTACACCACAGCACTGGTTTCTGTAACATGCAGGGTTGTTGGCGGAATCAGGAATTGTGGTGAGTCTGATTGTTTTAATCGAAAATCTCGTGGCAAGAGCGCTATCATAGATAGCAATTTCAAAAATGTGCGGCGATTCATAATTCTCTCAATTGTGGTCATCAGTGTGGCCCTATTGTAATGATCTTCTTGTGCGGGTGTCCACGACTGTTCGGAGATTTCCGTGAAATTGCTTGTTAGAGCTTAGAATGATTGGAATTTGCACCCGGACTAGACTATAATCAAACTAAATACGTTTACCTTATTAATGAGCGAGGATAACCCGATGTCGGACAGTTCCGGCGACCGTCAATCAGATCCAACCGTTCCGAACACCTTATCTGATCGCAACGCGGATGGCATCCCCGTTGAAGACCTGATTAAGATGACGCGCAAGCTGACGGAACGCATCACCAACATGGACCGCCAGCGGCTGGCACTGGACCTGAAACATAACAAGCTCAGTATCAAAACAAACGCGCCTATTACGCTTCAGCAGTTTTTCAGCGGCGAGATCGATCTGGACCACGAACTTGCCAAGCGTTTTTCCAAAGCACCATTGATGTCCGAGGTCAGTGTTCACCCTAAACGGCCTGAAAAAGTGCTGCCGGTACGCCGGGCGGTAGCCGTGCTCAGTACACAGGATACCAGCGCACAATTAACGTTTGATGTTGAAATTACCACCGGGGCTATTGAAATTTCGTTTACACTGGGCAGCATGGTATCGTTCCGCTTCGAAATTGGCGAAATCGATGCTAATGAGCGTCATCGCTGGTTGGATCTGGTACGTCGGCCCAGCGGCATTGCTTTCCTGTGGACACAGGAACGGTGGGAAAAAGACTATATTATTTTTGTTATTCGAGAAAATTTTGCGCGGCTGTATGCCTTTTCGCCCAAGCGTTTTGAAGCAGGTGCTCGCATCACACCCGATGCACTGGTGATCCTGACCGACTGGCTGGAAGCGTTCTGGTTCCCGGAAAACCCGGTCGAAATCAAGCCACCAGACGGCGATTTCGAGCAGTATCATCTGGCGGGCGCATCCGTAAGCGGCGACTATATGGTGAGTGTGCGCGATACGGGCACGCTGGCAAAAGTTGAAGTACCAAAAGTCGAATATGGCAAAGAATTACCGGAGTCAACTGGCAGCATCGGGCCGGAAGATGAGACCAAACCACCAGCATCATCACCAGAGGATGAGGATAGTGACCCAAGCGTCCTGGAATGGTAGGTCAGACGTGAGGGAAAAGTCAGTTTTCCTGACTATAATAGTGACATTCAATGGCGGACCGCTGTGTCCGCCTCTCTCATGTAAGCATAGAACGCTCGAAGGAGTTTTGACCAGTGGCATCAAACATCCGCACCTGCCCACATTGTGGAGCATCTGTTAGCGGCAATACAACTCGATGCCCGAATTGTGACCATCGTCTGGAACTTGACTTATCCCGTGTACCTGATGACCTTCAATCTGCGGCGGAAACGCAAAAACCGGAAGACGATAAGCCACTCTATTCATCGGTAGAACATCCCCGGTTTAATTTGCCAGAAGAACCGCGGGATACAGATCATCCGACTCCGCTGGATATGCTGGTGATCAGCCCACGTCCACCTGAACATGACGTTGAGGATGCGGATGAAAATCATGTGCCGGACGAGATTGAGGCTGAAGTCGAGGACGATGAAGAATTTGATGCACAGGAAACCTTCGTACCTGACGATGTTATTGAGCCGCCACCCGTAGCAATCCCCTACGCTGATACGGATACTGCACAAAGCGATGCGGCAGAACCCGATTCTCCCATTGCAACACGCGAAGCCTATCTGTCGGCCTTTGGCGATTCGAAGCCAATCCAGCCAGCGGCGCGTATCCCTGAACCCGAACCACTGCCGCCGGTCGATACCCAATCTTCCACACCGCAGACGTCGACCCAGCAGGTGGTGATTCCGGCTGCACCATTTACGCCACCACCGCAGACAAAACAGATGCTTGCGGTACAGGTCACACCCCAGATCGCACCCTACAGCAGTCAACCAGCCATCCCCTACGGGCAGCGTCCCTATCCGACACCTTACGAGCAGCAGCAAGCCATGCCATCAGATTATTGGCTGCGCCAGCGAGTACAGGCTTATGGGTTGGGCGGATATAAGATGGAAGCGCAAAACCAGTGGGAGGCACTGCTGAGCATTGGCAAAGGGATGCCTACCCTGTGGTGGATCATCACGATTTTGAGCGGGTTTGGCCTTATCTGGTACTTCATGATGCTGCTTTTTTCAGGCTTCAAGCGCGACAAGGTCTATATCGGCCTTGAGCCAGATGGTTATGTGTTTGAAGAGGGCGCAGGCTCGGCCCATATTCGCCGCCGCCGGGAACGCAATTCGCGGCGCTGGGCAGTGGCGGGCATCATCTTTGCCATTCTGTCGATTATCTTGTTCTTTTTGCTGCTGGTTGGTGCGTCGGTGGTTGTGAACAGCTACGAGCAGGAACTGGCCGCCGCCTTCCCCGAATTTCAGTTATTTGAGGATGTAGAAGTCACCGAAGAAGTCACCGCCATTGACCGCGAAAACGCCGAACTGATCGGCTTTCTGATGATCATCCTGTTTGCGATGTCCGGCGTGGGCATCGTCGGGGGCTTTATGGTTGCCATTATTTCGTACATTCAAGCCGCCGCCTATCGCGTTCACGTCGCGCCGCTGCCGGGATATGATTAGAAGCGTAGCTTTTCCATAGGTTAATCATAGTCGTCATCTAATAGGATTTACGTTAAGTTACCTATCTCACAAGTGTTAAAGAGATAGACCATGCGACTGATCGTTCTCCTAAGTTTCATCTTTCTTCTGGCCCCTATCAGTGTAACCGCCCAGAATCCAGAGAAATATCGCCTGCGTAATATTCCACCAGAAACCTTCATAGAAACCATACCTGATCTGATGGCCCATGATATAGATCGTAACATCAGCGGATTTGCTGACGACATTACCACGGAAATGCAGTTGCGATATGGCGACATCAGCCAACGGAGCGAGGCCGAGATAAATCGTGCGTATCAGTCTCTGAAAAGCACGGATTCCTTTGTGCGGATTAATCGTGCATATTGGAATCAGCAACTGATTATGTCGCATATCAACGGCGCTGGTTTAAAACTCAGTGACGGTGATACTTACTATTGGTTTGGAACTCACGTTATCAGGATTGAAGAACGCGATTTCAATGCAGACGGTCAACCGGAATTCCTGCTGCATGTGAATAGTGAAGAATACCGTCAAATGCTGGTGTTAGAGGCAGTCGCTAATAATCATTATCGACTCGTACCCGCTCCGTTACCCTGGTTTGCGGACGGTCAGCCCTATTTTTCAACGCTCAGTGGCGGACTTGAGGAGGTATTGTTTGACGACATCCTCAACGATGGTTCACCTGAATGGGTGCTTACACTTGGTGGTATGAAGGCCAACCACAAACAACACGGACGGCTAATCATACTTAAGTGGCGAGATGATCAATTGATCGATATTGCCAGTATGGGAGACAGTTTTTTGAGTGAGGATGAAATGAGTTATGAGGGTGTATCACTTACAGGACCGGTGGTTCATCCTCCTTATGTCAACTGGTTTACCATCAATGTAGACGATGATTCGGCTCAAGAAATTCGGCAGGTGCAGGAATTTACGGACAATTGGACCTGCACGTTCATCGAGACTCGCACTTTTGACTGGAACGCTGATGCATTTTCATATCAGTTCCTGAACATTGACCGGGTTTATGAAGAGTCGGCGGGGTGCAACCTTCGCCGCGCACAGCAGGTGATGTGGGATGGTGATATTGAGGGGGCTGTTGAACTTTATAAAGCCAGCCGGAACGAGGCGCATAGCTTAAGTGATATTCGTGCACAATATCTCGACCTCCGACTTGCACTGGCTTATAGTCTTATCGGTAAACATGCAGAAGCTGATGCGTTGTTACATAACCTTCAGACACAACTCCCATCCTCAGAATTCATGGGTACACTCATCGAACGTGTTACCAGCGCTTACACTCGATTACCTACTGCGCTCAATCTGTGTCAGGCGATGTATAATCAATTCGCAGAAGGCTTCAATTTCTTCAAATGGGAAGCTCAGAATCTAGGAGTCATAAAAGAGGTTCCTGTACTGACCAACTCTATTGATGCACCACTCGTCAATCCCGTTCAAGCGGGTTGTGACTTTCCAGAGTATCTTGAAGATTATATGCATAGCCTAACCGTACCTCTTAACGATCAATTCAACGTTGAGCCAATACGTAGGATAGCGGCTGATTTTGATAATGATGGTGCCGAAGAGCACTTGATATGGTTTAGTCAAAATAAAGAGTTTTTCCCTTATTTCCTTACCATCAATGGCGTAAGCCGTCCACCAATTCCGTTCCCAGATGAGAATACCGTCCTTATCACGCAGACTCTGGACACAGGAGAAACGATTCTTATCTATAAGTTCTTTCAGGATGATGTAAACACAGATGAGTTGAGTGTTCACAATGACCAATTTTACTTGTATAGGTGTTATCCACTCCAGGATCGCGGCAATTCATTGGAGCGCGAGCGAGGCTATTTGAGATTATGGCGACTGAATGGCTCGGAGCTTGTTACAACACTCGATATTCCACTCTGTGAAGATATAAGTACTAACAGAGTTCTGAATAGAGATGATATTTCCGGTTGGGCTATTGTTGATGAGACTTCGGCAGTGGAAGCAAACTATGAGTGGAATGATGAGACTGACAGATACGAAATAGTGAGTTTAAACACAGAGGCAATTCCAGAAAATTCTGTCAACAATAATCAGAATACTCCGAGCATTTCTTATGCCATCTACCGATCTAAACGGGAATATCAGGACACAGGCAATTGGTTCTGGGGGATTCTGCGCATGGAGCGGGCACTGGACAGTAATGCCGATGATATACAGGGGCGAATTCGACTCCATTACTGGCTAGGATTCTTTTACGAGATGGCAGGTATTGAGTCTCGTGCGGTTGAGCATTATCTCACTGCCGCAACTGAAGGCTCCGGGACGGCATGGGGCGAACTTGCAGCCCTACATTTGACTCCAAAACCATAACAGAGCGCGTACTGGGCCTAATAATCTTGCAGATAATCGGCGTGGTGCTGTTCAAATTCTTCACGCAGCATACCGAGCATCAGTTCATCAAAGAAGGCACCCTGGGTAAAGACCATGCGGCGTAGACATCCTTCCTGCACGAAACCCAGCTTTTCATGCAGTTTAATCGACGCCTCGTTGAAACTATAGACGCTCACCGTCACTTTCTGGTAGCGCAGCTCCATAAAGAAATAGCGGCACAGCAGGATAATTGCTTCGCTGGCGTAGCCTTTGCGGCGGTGTCCCGGAAAGAGATGCAGGCCGTAGGTAAATGTTCCAGTTCTGGGGTCGGCCTGGCGGGACACTATCGAGCCGACGACCTCGCGTGGATGATTGGCCTCAATCTGGAAACGATAATTGTGACCGTCGGGTTCCTTTAGCGATTCCCTTTCCACACCCCTGTAGTCCGAAAATCGCGAACTGGGGAAGGGCACCTGATACGAATGGCGTGCCCCATCAACGTCAAATTCAGCCTCGATGTGGGCTTGCCACATCTCCGGTTCAATCCCGGATAGACGAACAAGTTTTCCGACCCACATAACTACTCCTCCTCTGGTAGAAACACGATACAGCCAATCTGCGAGGGATGATCTTGCACCTGTGCCGTTGAAGGGATGTTTCGCAATGTCCACAGCACATAAATATCGCCGACTGCCCCGGAAATCAAAATAGAGCTGACCACCACCAGCGGCATTGAACCGATCACGACCGCCAACAGCCAGGGTATCAACCCGGTGACGACCCCCGGCAGCCATCCTGCGATACGGTACGGCTTGATGTTCATTGGTTCTTCGCAGTGCGCGTATGGCGAGAGAGCCTTCCAGAAGAAGCCGAATTTAATGTTGGACCAGGGTATCCCCCCGGCATAATGCCAGCCGACGGCATGTAAAAGTTCGTGTGCAACCGTCAGGAAAATGATGGCTGGAATCATCCACCAGACAAACAGCGTTCCACCCCCAACCAAAATGCCGCCCAGCACAATTGGCACAACAAGCAGCATGAGATTAAATAGCCATACCCACACCGGAATCTTCAATGGTGGGCGAGAAAGATCAAGTTCACGCATACGATTTCCCTGTCATTCTGAGCAACTGTTAATTATTATACGGCGAAACGAATCAGGAGGTCGAATGGGCGCAAAGGAGCAAGGGGCCACCGCCGGGCGCTGGCAGGTGATTCCACGTACACTATCATTTGTAACGCACGGGGATTACATCCTTTTGATGCATCGCGGCATCCACAAACGCATTTTCCCCGGTCACTACAACGGCCTCGGCGGTCATATTGAGCGCGGCGAAGACCCTCGCAAAAGTGCTATTCGTGAAATCAGGGAAGAATCCGGGCTGGATGTCGTGAATGTCCGCTACTGTGGCACAACCCACATTGATGCTGGAACCAACACAGGTATTATGTTGTTTATTTTTACGGCGCAAGCAACGACACGAGATGTTATCGAAAACGACGAGGGGACGCTGGAGTGGCTGCATCTTCCATCCCTGCTTGAGGAATTCGCCAGTGGTACACAGCGACCATTTGTGGAGGACCTGCCAATCCTGCTGCCTCTCATCTTTGGCGGCGGAACGTTGCCATTTTTTGCCCACGTCAGTTATGATGAGCGTGATCAAATCGTTTTCAATTTGACCACATGAAGGATAATTTCATGACAACCGAGGCCAAATGTCCGCTGTGCAGCAATACCAGCTTTGAAAATATCCACATCAACAGTGCCTCAACCGGCTTAAGCTGGATGAACCGGAATTATTCACGGTCCTACCCCGTCGAAGCCTATCGTTGTCTGAACTGCGGCTTCATCCTGCACATTGCCGAACACGAGGATATACCCAATCCACCGAAATTCAGACAATAATTGAGATTCGTCTTTAACTATAGTCGTCTACCCGTGCTTCGGTGTAGAACCAATCCACCTTGACCTTGGCCCCCTGATCTTCAAAGGCAGCCTTTTCCACCAAAACGACTTTGACTTCAAGGTTGGGGAGGACATAGGTCGTATGCCACTCGTCGTCACCCACCGACACCCGCCATAACCGCAGATCTGCATTATCGTCTAAACGGCGGACTTCCTTGCGGGCCTTTTTGTATGACATTCCGGCCAGTTTTTCAGCAAGTTTCTGCCGGTCCTGTGCGGTCATTCCCATGTTTGTTGACGCTCCATTAGGTTTGTGGATAGAATACATTTACACAACTAAAGTAATCTGGATTCATTAAAATGCTGCCACTACCACTTTTCGAAGATCAATCTTCCGAGACCAATCCATTCTCAATTACTGATGTGACCAACTATATCCGCAAACTCCTCGACGGCGATGCCAGCCTAAATGATGTCTGGGTTGAGGGCGAGGTGTCAAACTTATCCCGTCCGTCATCGGGTCACCTGTATTTCACACTGAAAGATACCGAAGCACAACTCCGGTGTGTGATATGGCGCAGTGAAGCCGAAAATATTGGCTTCGACCTGGCCGACCACGATCAAATTCTAGC
>JAKEEQ010000382.1 GCA_022616515.1 Chloroflexota bacterium
ACCATCGACGCGCTCGGCATCCGCAAATATATGGACGTCATCCTGATTTCGGAAAAAGTGGGCATTCGCAAACCGGACAGGCGTATTTTCGATATGGCACTGGCACAATTAGGGGTGAGCGCGTCGGAGGCGATGTTTGTGGGTGATAATCCCGACTCGGATATACGCGGGGCGATGCAGGCAGGCATAGCAGCAGTGTGGCTGAGTGATGGGAAAGCGTGGGCTGGCAGCGATTCGCCAACCCACATCATCCGCCATTTTCACCAGCTTGAGGATGTGCTCAGCCTTTAGATTCATGCCCAAATGGGCCGAATTTATCATTCGATTTAAGCTCATCCAGATCGCTCTTTTTGATTTGGCGTTTGGCAAAATCTGGAATATCAGCCGCTCTGGATGCCCCCAATTTCGCCAGTGCCTGACGATTCGAATCCTCGTCGTCAAAGGTTTCCGGTTCCGTTGGGGTCAGGGCCTCAACGTCCGGGTGTGGCACGACCTTTTGTTTCGTCAGATCGAAGCCTGTTGGCGTCGAAAGTGCACTTTCTACCAGCGGCAGCCCCTCAGCAGAGAAACTACCGGCATCATACATTTCGCCGAGCGTGTCTTCGGGTCCCAATTTTTGCTGGTCAACTTGCGTAACAATACTTTTTCGCTGTTGGGTTTCGATGGTTGCCATCATGGCCGGCTCGACCGGCTCGACCACAGGCGGCTTCATCTCAACGCGATTCCGTGCTTCCACAAAATCTGCACCGCCGGGGACCTGAACCTCAATGGTGCTGTAGGGGTCCATCTCTTCATCAACCGGATCGATTTCGGAGGTGTCACGCAGTCCAAGCGGCGCGGGCACGGCACTCAGCAAATCTTCGGCCTCATCCGGTGTCAGATCAATGTGACCGGGCGGGCGCTCCTCTTCCGAATTCAGGGCATGGTCTGGAGCTTCTTTTCCGAAGAAGATATTCCAGCCTTTGCCGCGAAGTGTAGCGCGATTTCGTCTACTCATCAGGCTTCTCCTCGTTCCATGATTTCCTGGGCCAGACTTCTAAAAGCGTAGGCGGCAGCGTGATCTGGCGTATACTCCAGCACCGATTGCCCCTCGATGGGCGCTTCGGCGATGACGTCCGAACGTCCGACCACCGTCTTAAACATCAGGTCACCAAACACCGAGCGCATCTCTGCAATAGCCTCCCGTGAAATTCGAGAGTCGGCATCATACAGGGTGGCTACGATGCCGATGATGGTCAGCATCGGGTTCATGCCGTTCTGGACCTGCTCAATGGTATTTAAAACCGCACGGACACCGCGCATCGCCAGATATTCCGCCTGCACCGGGATGATAGCCTCAGTGGCCGCCAACAGCCCATTCAGGGTCAATGTTCCCAACGTGGGCGGTGTGTCAATCAGAATATAATCAAATTCGACGGGCGTTTTATCCAGCGCGATTTTGAGTCTGTCGGGCGGTTTTTGCTGGCGGGCCAGTAAGATCTCGGCAGTCGTCAGATTCTCCTGTGCCGGGACGATCAGCAGATTTTCACTGATGGGTTTCACCACCCGCCCCAGCGGCACATCATCCTTTAACAACAGTGAATACACACTGCGTTCCAGATCATAGGGGTCGATTCCGGCGGAGGCGGTTAGACCAGCCTGCGGATCAAGATCGACCATCAATACACGATAACCCTTTTCGGTAAGGGCTTTTCCCACATTCAGGACGGTGGTGGATTTTCCCACGCCGCCTTTTAAATTGGCGATCACGATTCGTCGTGTCATGAAAGATTCTCTTTGAAAACATAGGGCACCGTGCATTGATTATAACCGACGCAGCGATATGCCTCAAATTACAAGCATAGCTGCGTTTGGTAGGAACTGTGTTAATTTTTCGAAGTGGGCATAGCCGCCGGAAAATCACAACTTTTCCAGAATTTGCCCGTATAGAAAGTAGCACATCTAAGAATCGGTGTTTCACCACAAATGAACTTCTCGTAAGATAGGTCCTCGAATGCCACTAGATTCTGAAAACAAACAATGGGAAGGTATACCTTATGTTGAATCAGCACGTACTGCAAACAATTGATGTAACGAAAGAATTTAAAATGGGTCAGGTAATGGTCCATGCCCTGCGCGGTGTATCGTTATCTGTCAACGAAGGTGAATTCATGGGCGTTATCGGGCCATCGGGCAGCGGTAAGTCAACGCTGCTGGGCCTGATTGGCGGCCTAGATACGCCGACCTCCGGTCAGGTAATTATTGATGGCGTGGACATCACCCGAATGGACGAAGTAGCCTTAACGCGCGTACGCAATGAGAAAATCGGCTTTGTCTTCCAATTCTTTAACCTCGTGCCCACCCTGACCGCTCTCGAAAATGTCGAACTGCCTATCCAATTTGCTCGCAACCGCCAGTTTAACCCCACCAAACGCGCCAAAGAACTGCTGGACCTGTTCGGCCTCAAAGACCGGATGCGCAACCGGCCCAGCCAGCTTTCGGGCGGCCAGCAGCAGCGGGTGGCGATTGCCCGCGCACTGGCAAATAATCCGGCGATTGTGCTGGCCGACGAGCCAACCGGCAGCCTCGATTCAGAATCAGGCGGCGTGGTGATGCAGACCCTGCGCAGTGTTCAAAGAGAACTGGGGACGGCGGTTATTATCGTGACACACGACCCGGCCATTGCCGCCCAGGTGGATCGCATTGTCTCGCTGTCGGATGGACTGGTTGCCACTGACCACACACAGGAGCAGCTCGTTGAAGCCTACAAGAAGACGACCGGCGAATTGAAGCCAGTTGAGTCGGCTGAGGGGGTGTAGATGTTTTCATTAGAGCGACTGAGATTTTATCTCAAACACTCGATTAACGACCTGATTGTCAATGGTCGGCGCACCCTGTTCGGCTTGTTCTGCATTTCGTCGGGCGTGGCGGCGATTGTTGGCCTCCTGACGCTGGGTGTCATGGTTGACGATTCGCTCACCGGCGATTTGCAGGAAAGCAATCGCGGCGATATTCGTATTACCCCGCTTTTCTTTTTCGATGAAGAGGAAGACGGCGATGCGACTCCACCCGGTGGCAATGGAATCACGCCTGAGCAGTTTTCTCGCTATGAGGAGTGGTTCGCCGAGCAGGAAGGCGTCAGTGTCGATGAGTTGTGTACAGGCAGCACCGACCTTTGCCTGACCGGACAGTTGGGCTTAGAAGGCTCACTCATCTTTTACAACGACACTTTGGACCTCGTTCAGATCTTCGCGGTCGATTCCCAACAGTATCCGCTCTATGGGGTGGTCGAAACGGAAGACGGTGTCAGTCTCGCCGATGGGATTGACGTTGACAGCTATCCAGCAGATGGTCCTGCCGACGCCTTCATCAGCCGTAATCTCGCTGACAAACTGGAGATTGATGTCGGTGAGGAATTCAATCTGCTGGGCACATCAAGGGATTTTGTCGTGCGGGGCATCGTCCCGACGCGCACCGAGGGTGGTCCTGAGAACATCGGCGCGGGTATCTTTGGCTATGTCTATCTTGATCAAACAGTCAGTGAATCCATCACTTTTACCGATCCCGGCGAAGAGGAAGAAGACGAGTCCGTCAATAACTTTGTGCGGATTTTCGTGCGGCTGGAAGATCCATCGCGCACCACCGAATTGGCCGATGCCTTCGAGCGCCGCTTTGGTAGAACCGCCGAAACGTTTACCACCGAAGATCTGCGTGAACAAAACGAAGATATTTCGACGCTGGTGACCCAATTCAACAGCATTATGGGCCTGCTGGCGCTGCTCATTGGCGGTATTGGAATTGTGAACACCATGCTGGTCGTTGTGCGCCGCCGCACCAACGAGGTCGCCATTCTGAAAACGATTGGCCTTGAACCCGGTGAGGTCTCGACCCTGTTCTTTGTCGAGTCGGTGCTGATGGGCATCATTGGCAGTGTGATGGGCATACCCTTCGGTTTCTTGATTGCCTATGTGACACGGGGTGCAGTCGGAGCGTTCATTGCCGAAGACCTTGCGTTCCGCGTTGCGCCAGAACCCATCGGGATTGGCCTTGTGGTCGGTACACTGGTCACGGCCGTTTTTGGGCTGCTGCCCATTCTGTCTGCGGGACAGGTCCGGCCTGCTACCGTTCTGCAGCCGCAGTTGACCCACATTCCGCGGGCTGGGATTTTCCGTTCTATCTTCGCACTGGCCTTCATTATCGTGGCATTGAGTGTCGTGGCACAGGGTCTGTTGAATGACCTGCTCAGCAGTGAAGAACTTGAAGACTTACGCACTATCGCGCAGTATATCATCGGTGCGCTGGGCTTTGTGATGGGCGCAATGATAGTGGCCGGGGACCTGTGGTATAGCAGGACGCGGCGCATCTTGCCATTACATATTGTGCGCTGGGGATTGCTGCTGGTGGGATTATCGGTTGCGGGATTCTTGCTTGGCCGCGAGTTACCGTCGGCGTTCCCGATGCTGTGTGTATTCGTCATCGCTGGTCTCTTGTATGTCCTGCTGTGGATCATTATCTGGCTGGTCGGGCGCTTTTTCCCGTCATTCCGCATCCCTGACATCAAGATTGCAATGCGGGCGATGCTGGCAGCGAAGGGGCGTGTTGCATCAACGCTGCTGGCCCTCATTATCGGCGTCTTCACGCTCAGTCTGGTGTTCATGCTGGTGACGAAAATATCAGATGCCGTTGAAAGCCTGCTGGAAGATGTGGCAGGCGGCAATATCATCGTGTTCACCCTGCCCGAAGAACTGCAATTTGGCGATCAGGATGATGAAACCCCGACCTCGATTGATGAGTTACAGACGCGCCTCGAAGCGGGCATTGATGGCGTGGAAAGCTACGGTATTGTGCGTACCTACGAAGCCGAATTGATCAGCTACACCGATGTAGATCGTGATCAAACGCTCAACCGCAGTGCAATCGCGCGTGAGCTTCGCGCCGAAGCGGCTTTCGATCAGGACACCATCGACTCATTTTTAGACAGGATCAACCTTGTCGATGCGCGTTCCGTCGATGCCAACCTGCCCGACATCCAGTTCAATGACGGACGACAGCTTGGCCCTGAAGATGAGGGTCAGCGGGTGATCATTGTGCCAGACAGCCCGGAAGCTACCGAACTTGGTTTCAGTCCGGGTGATGAACTGACCTATCGCTTCATCAACCCGGATAAAGAACAGCGCTCGGAGGAACTCACTTTCACGATTGTCGGTGTCTCGATGCCGGGTAACATCGAAGGCTTTGGCAACCTGTATTACGTCCCACTGAACTTCTCACCCGCAGGCGAAGAAATTGGTGTTGATCCACAGACGGTGGCGGCGGTTGTCAATGCTAATGAGGATGATGTTGAGCAGGTTGCGCGTGAACTGCGTCAGATAGACAATGTGCTCGTCATTGAGACACGCCTGATTAACGACATTGTCAATCGCCTGCTTGATACATTCACATCGTTACCAATCGTGGTATCCATTGTGGTGCTGGTTACGGGTGGCGTGGTGATTGCCAACTCGGTGGCACTTGCCATGCTGGAACGCCGTCGTGAAATTGCCATCATGAAATCGGTGGGCCTACAGCGGCGGCGCGTACTGAGTATGCTGCTGCTCGAAAACGGCATCATGGGCTTGATTGGTGGCTTAATCGGGGTCGGTATCAGTTCGGCGGTTTTGCTGGCGGCGTTAATTTTCCTGTTCCAGCGTGAACTGGGCGAAGCTGTGCCGCTGCGCGAAGCCTTCATCATGATGGCGGTTTGTATCGGTATCACACTGTTCGCTGCCGTGCTCTCGGTGTGGGGCGCATCCAGCGAGAAGCCGTTGAACGTCCTGCGCTACGAGTAGTATTTAATCATGATCGTCCCTCCTGTCATCTGATGGGAGGGACGCCACTCTTTTTACATATTACGCCAATGTGGGTTGTATGGAAGAACATGACCATTTTTCCCCTGCCTAGCCCTCCTTCCCCTCTATCGCTAGCGCGACATCTCCCCATAATGCAGTTTTCCGAAATAATTGGGTAACATTTCAATTGGCTTTACATTGACGGTGGCGGACTCATCAACGTTTACTTGGTTATTTTTTCAAGTTGCATAATGGGGAGAAATGGACAGGTAACTGATAGCGCCGCGAAGCCCGCCTAAACGTTCCCCCATAAATGGTTGGTTGGGGGACACTTTTTTTTCGCACCGCATAAATGACAACATGAAACGTCAACGAAAACGCTTCGATAAACGTTTCTGAGACGGTCGCGGCGGACGGGATACATGGCGTCCGCTGCTTTATTCATGCGATGTTCTGCACTGTTTACCATTCTGTTACTTCGCCATCACTGTCGCACCACAGCGGGTTCATTCCATATTTCACAATAACCGAATTCAAGACGCCGACAGTGGCCCAATCAAGCCGCCGTTGAGCTTAATAACCGGCTGTTCGAGCACGCTCCCCCAGATGCCCCATCGTGCACTCTGGTGAAAGTGGTTGGTGGGCGGGCTGGTCGTGGTGCGGATGATGGCCTGTCGAATTTCCGCCGGGTAGAACATCAGCGGATGCAGGCAGCGCTGGGCGGCGGTCTTGTTAAAGCGGACCTCAAAATGAAGATGGGGGAAGAAATCGGGGCCGCCTTGCTGCAATTCACGCAAATTGGCGATGTGACCCACCACCATGTCCGGCCTGACTTCCATGCCAACGCTCACGTTATGTGCACCCAGATGCCCGTAGATGATGTCCAGCGACCCCACGCGCACTTTTACCCCAATCGGACGATAGAACCGCGTATAGATTTCCACGACCTTTCCGGTGACACCCGCATAAACCGGAACAATGGCGTCGGCAGCCTCGTTCTTGCCGCGCAATATCCCGAAATCAATGCCGGAGTGCATCCCCTGAAACACATCGACATAGCGCCGCGAGGTAAACGCCTCCTGTGTGTTGCCATAATGCTGCAAAATGAAGCATGTCGATAAGTCAACGGGCGGGCGATCAAACAGGCGGTCACGTCCCGGCAGCAAATTAACATTGACTTCTATTTCTTCGGGCTGCTGGTAGAACGCCTCAATCGGGTCGTTGGAGCCGTTACCATCGGGCAGCCGTTCCAAAAACTGGATTTTCTTGCGCCCGTTATCGAGTTCCGCACACCAGCCGTCGGGAATGCGTGTTTCGGGATGTTCCTTTTTGCGCCCGTTATCATGCCGCCACCAAACAAAATCACCTGCTTCGGTGCGCGAGTCGAGATAGGCTTGCAGGATGTCGCCCGTCCACACTTCGCCAACAACGTTGCTGTCGTCATTAACGAACACCGCATCGCCGCGCACATTGATGTCACCCTGAAAGATGACGCGGAAGCGGGCAAATTTTTGTTCATTGGCGGGTTGCAGGAAGGCATTTTCATCGCCCATGACGACATTGCCTTCACGTTCGGCCATCCAGCCGGACATACGCCACCAGACCAGCCCGTCCTGCTCAAATCGCGAATGCTCATCGACGAAAATCGTACCCCCCACCGATAGACGCTCGGCCATGATGCCTGCGTTTTTGTCGGGTATCAGGTAAACCGGGTCGGCGCGATTGACGCGGAAGGCGATGGTGGGTCGCAGGGCATCGTCATCAAGCCGTTTCATAAAGGTCGTAACCGTGCCGTTGACATCCACATGTTTCTCGGCAGTCCAGCCGTTGAAAATCGGGCTGTCGGGGCGGTTGTCTTTATGACCGCTGTCGTGCCGCCACCATGTGTAACCCGCCTTATCTTCGATAGGACCGGGGTTGCCCTCCTGATCGTACACATAGGCATCCACAATCCGTCCAGTTCTTACCTCGCCCAGCACATTGCTCTTTTTGCTGCGCGGCGGGATTTCCGGCGACGAACGCACATTCACATTGCCGGGGAAGACCACCTGAAAACGGATTTTCGTATCCAGATCAACTTCAATTTCCTGGCGGACGAGCGCCGCATTGTTTTCTGGTTGATTTGCTTCTCGCTCCACGACCCAACCGTTGACCTTACGCCACACAAAGCCGTCCTGTTTCAGATAGGAGCCTGATTCGGTGTCAATAATCGCACCCTGACGCAGCCCGCTGGAAATTCGTTTTTCAGCCACCGCTGGCCCGCCTAAAATATCGCGATCCGGGGCCGCCACCAGAAATTGAACCGTGTTCGCATCATTGTGCGGCATCAGCAGCGCATCATCATCTCGCGGGGGCAGTTCGGCGCGGCGCTCAACAATCCAGCCGCTGATCTTCCACCACACTTTTTTGCTGCGAGTCTGGCGCGATTTCGTATCCGCATAAAGCACAGCATCTTTGCGCAGCGACGCAGCCAGTTTGGCAGTGGTCTCGCCTGGCCCGGTATGCACGGCGAAGCCATCCTGTTTGACGACAAATTTGGTAAGCGGCGGCAGTTCCTCAACCGCCTCCATGTAGGTGCGTGACGGACCAACCTCGGCGGTCCATTTATTCAGCGGTTTGCCGTCCTTGTCGGCGTGCTGCCAGAAAATGTATTTTCCGTCATCAGTGCGCGACGCCTTGATCACATCAATGACGTCGCCTTCTTTCAGGTCGCCGATGATGGTTTCGTTGCTCATGGGTGGCGGTGGTACGCCCGGCATAGACCGTATCCACACTCCACCTTTGTTGACCACACGGAATTTCATGGTCACGGATGGCGGTGGCGGAACTTCTTGCAGAAATAGTTGTGCTTCCTCTCCATCGTTTTCCGGAAGCACTTTTTCCATAGCCCAGCCCTCGACCTTCCACCACACCAGCCCGCGCCGTCTATCACGCGATTTTGGATCGACCTCAACAATCAGGTTGGGGGTTAGCTCGGTGGCAATGGGTTCCGCGTTCGGGTCAGGCATTGGGAACAAATCCTGCCCGCTGGACATAACCCGGAATCTTGAGACTTCGCCATCGGCGGTTGGCTGCAAGAAGACCCCCGGCTCACCTTCGCCGGTATAAATGGACCGCTCTTTCACCCATGCCGCGACCTTCCACCACACCAGACCATCACGTTCGAAGCGCGAACCGGGATCGACATCAACGATGGTGTCCTTAGTGATATGGGCAGCGATAGAGTCGGTGTCCGTATCCGGCAGGGTATACATGGGCGGGCTGTCATCCACAATCAGGAATTTAACCTCCAGCGGCATCTTTACATCCGCTTTTTTGACGAGAAAAACGCCGCCGCCAATCATACGTTCGGCACTCCAACCCTGCTCATGTCGTCGCCACACAAATTGCGAATCGGTGTGTGTATACGCCTCTCCCTCAAAAACCACCAGTTCTGTATCGGGATCGACGCGCGTAATCAAGTTATCCGGTTCATTGTCGCCCGGCACTGACGGGTCGGAGCGAATAGCCAGCCTGTCGCTGGTAGTCACTCGATACACGGCCTTTTTGGGCGGGAACATGCGCTGCATATATACCCCGGCGGCGTTGGCGGGAATATCCACTGGGCGCTCCGCAATCCAGCCGTAAAGTTTCCACCAGATGTCTGTTCCGTGTTTCGTTTGCGAGTCGATACTGACGTTGATTACGGCATTCTGAGTTAGCTGGTTTGCCAGTACAGCACCACCGGGTATGATGTACACATCTTGCCCGGACTGCGCCACACGAAACTCACGGTACGCCGCAGCGTCATAGGGATGCAGGAATGCGTCGAGGCTGTCTTCATCTATCGCCACCGGGCGCTCCACCACCCACGCA
>JAKEEQ010000383.1 GCA_022616515.1 Chloroflexota bacterium
CTCCATCCGTACAACGGTGCGCAATCTACGTTCCGGTTCAACAACAGATATGACCTTTATTTCCGGTGATCGTGTCGAAGATATTCGTGTTGAAAACCGCGACGTGGAATATCTTTACGAAGATGGCGTTTTCCTGACATTTATGGACCTGGAGACATTTGAGCAGCCGCAACTGCGCAAGGAAGTCTTTGGAAATGACATGCTCTATCTGAAACCCAATCTTCAATTGGTGCTCAAGAATTACGACGGCGAAATCATTGACTACGAACTGCCCAACAGCATCGAGTTTGAAGTCACCAACAGCGAAATGGCAGTCGCCGGTGATACCGCCACTGGCGCGACCAAGAAGGTGATTGTTGAGACTGGTTTACAGGTGACAGTGCCGCTGTTTGTCAATGTGGGAGACGTTATTAAGGTCCGTACCGAAGATAACGCCTACATTACGCGCGTGTAGTGGGAAATATCTATCCTGATTCTTAGAATTTAGATGCATAATTGGCAATATAAGTAGCTATTGTGCTTTTTGCCTGTCTTGCAATGGTATATTTCTCATGATATACTGCTATCGTACGCTGATAGATGTGGCAAAGAAGTGGGCATCCCCCACTTCTCGTTGTATCTATGGCATAGCACCAATGTAGGTATTGCGGAGAAACTTTAGGGAATGAAAAACGATTTCACGCTGGCTTTCAATGAAATTATGGATTCACGCGCTTTAACACGTGAGGTTGTGTTAGAGGCAATTGAGCAGGCGTTAGTGTCTGCTTATAAGCGTGACGCCAATATCACAACAAAACAGAAAATCGAAGCCAATATCGATGCTGATGGTCAGCCACATATTTACATTGAAAAAGAAGTCGTCGACGATGTCATCAGCGAGCAAACAGAGGTAGAAATTACCGAAGCTCGCGATTTTGCGGGCAATGAAGTTGAACTTGGTGAAATGGTCATGATGCCAGCTACTAACACCAGTTCTAATTTCGGGCGTATTGCTGCTCAGACAGCAAAGCAGGTCATATTGCAACGGATTCGTGAGGCCGAGCGCGAGTCGCTGTATGATGAATTCATCGAGCGACAGGGCGACTTAATTACGGGTACCGTGCAAAGTGTTTCGAATAAACTGGTAACACTCAGTCTGGGTCGTGCTGAGGCCATTATGCCGCGCCAGCACCAGATTCCAAACGAACGTTATCGCCAACATGACAAAATCCGCACCTATGTGGTTGAAGTCAATAAGAGTTCGCGTGGCCCTCAGATTATTGTATCGCGGGCACACAAGGATATGCTGCGGCGCTTGCTTGAGTACGAAGTGCCGGAAATCTACAACGGGCAAGTTGAAATCAAGAACATTGCACGTGAAGCAGGCCAGCGCAGCAAAGTAGCGGTCGCCGCCTTACAGGATGGCATTGATCCGGTTGGTGCATGTGTGGGAATGCGTGGAATGCGTATCCAGAACATCATCAAAGAACTCAATAACGAGAAAATTGATGTTATTGAGTGGGATGTCGACCAGAAGAAGTTTATCGCAAAGGCCCTATCACCAGCTCGTGTCAGTTCGGTGTTCCTGTATGAAGATATCGACCAGCCGCGCACAGCCACTGTTATCGTACCCGACGATCAGTTATCGCTGGCAATCGGAAAAGAAGGGCAAAATGCTCGTCTGGCAGCCAAACTGACAGGCTGGCGAATTGACATCAAGAGCGTCACCGAATCGGCCCTCGACAATCATGATTTGTTGCAAACATCGCTGGCTTTCATGCGCGAAGCCGATCCAGACTTTGTCAAGGAAGTTGATCGTATCATTGACAAGAAACGTAATAATCGTCCGATTATGCCTGAGGAATTCACCACGTTAACACGTTTCGTGGAGCGCTCGGAAGCTGCCAAACTTGAAATGAAACGTGGCAAGCGCGATGAGCGTCGGGCCAAATTGGAGGAAGTGCGCGATCTGGTTCCTGAGAACGCTTTTGATTTGCCAATTGAAAGCCTCGAACTGGCCGACGACATCAACCGTGCACTGGGTCGTAACATCAACAATGTCGGTGAGTTAATGGTGCGCGTTATCAGCGACGAGGCAAATCTGGTTGAGATGCTTGAAGCGAATCATGCCGGTGAGGACGCGATGGAAGCAATTCGTTACGCGCTGGATGATCTGGTTATCTCGGAGTTGACCAAAGCCGAACAGGTTGAGGAAGAATCCGTTGAAGAGCATGAGACCGAAACAGCAATGGGAGAACTGGAAGAACCTAAAGTCGTCGCCGAAGCAGAAAAACCTTTCGCTGAAGAGGTAGCCGATGTACATGCTGAAGAGGCCGATGAAATTGAGGCTGAAATACCCGATGATGTGCAATTCGCAGCTTCTGCTGAAAATGAAGTAGAAGAATTTGATGATGGCCTGACGCCCGAAATGTGGCCTGATGAAGAATCGCTGGAAAGTCGCCGTGCCAAGAAGGCGGCCAAACCAAAGCGTGATAAGGACGCCGAGGAAGAGTGGGAAGACTACCCGGACGACTACAGCGATGACAAGCGCAGCAAGAAGAAGGGCAAGCGTCGCAAGGTCCATCTGGTATATGATGAAGACATGGGCGAGGTGGTTGCCAAGCGCCGTCGCAAAGGCAATCGTCGTCGCAAAGATATTGACAATTTCGATGATTTCGATTTCTAATGGGTTCGATCATGGGCAAGAAACAACAGCCCAGGCGTAAACACATTCCGCAGCGGACGTGCGTAATCTGTCGGGAGAAGAAGGACAAACGTAATTTGACACGTATTGTCAAAACTTTGGATGACGGAATACAAATTGACCCGACAGGTAAAATGAATGGGCGTGGGGCCTATTTGTGTGACAATGTTGAATGCTGGCAGAAGGCTGCATCAACGGATCGTCTTGCACAGGCGTTACGCACCGCAATATCGCAAATAGACAGGGAACGGATTGAAGCCGCTATGCCGCACTAAACCTTACCTGAGACGCGGACTGCCGCCCTGTCTTCAAGATAATAAGGACTTTCAACACCAGCACGTCACATAAAGGCTTACAACATCAGCGACCTATGTGGCGTGTTTTAATGAAACTGGAGGCAAAATGGCAGAACGTCAGATATTAACAGTACCTGATTACTTGACGGTACGAGATCTTGCAGAGTTGATGGGCGCGAGTCCCATTGAAGTGATGAAACAACTCATCGCCAATGGGATTATGGCTTCCATTAACCAGCAGGTTGATTACGATACCGCCGCAATCATTATCGAAGAAATGGGCTACTCCGCTCGCCCATTGCGCGAAGTGCAGGAAGCAGAGCGGCAAGCAGAATTAGAAGCTCAACGTCCAGAGTGGCGTCGTGAGCTTTATAAAGACGAAGATGAAGCAGACCTCGTCAGACGTCCCCCGGTCATTGCTATTCTTGGGCACGTTGACCACGGCAAGACCTCTCTTCTGGATGCAATCCGCTTGACGCAGGTTGCCGAAGGTGAAGCGGGTGGCATCACCCAGCACATCGGTGCTTATCAGATTGAGCACAATGGTCAGAAGATCACCTTCCTCGATACGCCGGGCCACGAAGCTTTTACAGCGATGCGTGCTCGTGGGGCACAGGGGGCCGATATTGCCGTATTGGTCGTCGCGGCTGACGACGGCGTGATGCCTACCACTCGTGAGGCCATCAACCATGCCCAGGCGGCTGGTGTACCCATTGTGGTTGCGCTCAACAAGGTAGACAAGGCGAATGCCAATCCCGAATTGGTCAAACAGGAACTATCGGATGTCGGTCTTGTGCCAGATGAATGGGACGGCGATACGCTCGTGGTTCCCGTCTCAGCCAAGATGAAGATGGGGCTGGAAGACCTGCTGGAAGCCATTCTGATTGTGTCAGAAGACACAGATATTGTCGCCAATCCAAACAGCTCTGCGGCAGGTGTCGTGCTAGAAGGGCGGACCGAAACTGGTCGTGGCCCAATTGCGACACTGCTCATCCAGAACGGGACGCTGCGACAGGGCGACGTGATTGTGGCAGGTACATCCTATGGTCGTATCAAGTCACTATTTGGTGACCGTGGAAAGCGCATCCAGGAGGCTGGTCCTTCAGATCCGGTCTCGGTTATGGGCCTCAGTGAGGCACCTGAAGCTGGTGACCGCTTTGAGGTTGTGAAGGATGTTAAAGTTGCCCGTCATATTGTGGAGGAACGGCTCGCCGAAGAAGAAGGAGGCGGTCCCGGCGTTCAACCAGCGATGAGTCTGGAAGATTTCTTTAAGAGCTTCCAGAAGGGCGAAACTAAAGAACTGTTGCTGATTGTCAAAACAGACGTGCAGGGTTCGCTGGAGCCTGTGGTCAACTCGCTGGAAGATCTGGAAAACGAAGAGGTCAGTATCCGCATCCTCCACTCCGACATTGGCGACATTTCGGAAAACGATGTTAATCTGGCACGTGCTTCGGGCGCAATCATTATTGGCTTCAATGTTGATGTAGACAACGCCGCCGAACGGACGGCTGTCAACGACGGTATTGATATTCGCCTTTACAACATCATCTATAAGATGATTGAAGATGTTCAACTCGCCCTGCAAGGTATGCTTGACCCGGTATATCAAGATAAAGTGATCGGTGTCGCCGAAGTCCGTGCCGTGTTCAACATCTCCAAAGTCGGACGAATTGCGGGCTGCTACATCCGTGAAGGTATTGCCCGGCGCAATGCCAAAGCAACTGTCGTTCGTCAGGGCAATATAATGGCCGAGAAGCTGAATGTGACCAGTCTGAAACGCTTCGAAGAAGACGTCCGTGAAGTGCGCACTGGCTTCGAATGTGGTGTGGCGCTTGACCGCTTCAATAACTTCGAAGAAGGCGATCTGATAGAGTTCGTCATTCAAGAACGTGTCAACTAGTTGTCAGAGATGCAGTGGCATCAATCGCAGGAGGACGTGCCGTTGCACGTCCCTACGAAAATCGGCGGAGATAGTAGGGACGCCCAATGGGGCGTCCACGAAAGTACTGGAACCCGTTTGTTTAGTACAAAATTAAAAGAGTTCAGGAACAAAGTGTATGACCATCAAATCCGAACGTGTTGCAGAACTCATCATGACGCATCTGAGCCAGCTTCTGATGACTGAAGTGCGCGACCCCCGGTTGCAAGGTGTTACCATCATTGAGGTCAATCTTGACCGCGAAATCGAACATGCTCAAATCTGGATAACATCCCTTGACGGTGACGAAAGCGAAGCAGACGTTATAGTAGCGCTGGATAAGGCGTCTGGATTTCTGCGCCGGGAGCTTGCCTCGCGGCTGCGTTTGCGCCGGATGCCCCATCTTCATTTCAAGTGGGATTATTCTGTAAAACACGCCATGCACATGGAAGCTGTGCTGGACGAACTCAAGCTTGATGATGCCGATGATGACACGTCCGATGATGAGGAATTAGATGACGAACAAGATTGAAGCGCCACTGGTAAGGTTGGAATGGGATGCTGCTAATGAACTGGTCGATAATGCCAGCAATATCGTAACGGTAACACATGTCAGCCCCGATGGGGATGCTATCGGCTCCTTGATGGGGCTGACGATTGCCCTGCGCGAACATGGAAAAACGGTCATGCCGGTTGTCGATGGTGGTTGTCCTGATTTCCTGAGATTTGTTCCTTACTCCGAAGATATTCGTGGGATGATAGATGGCTTGAAGCCTGATCTGGTGATTAGCACCGATGCCAGCGACCAACCGCGCATTGGCAAGACTGGTAATCAGCTACTTGCCAGTAACGGCGTTCCTCTCATTCAACTGGATCACCATCAAACCAATCTTCTCTTCGGTGATGCTAATCTCGTTGATGCCAGAACGGTTGCTGCTGCGGAAGGTGTGCTGGATTGGATTCTTGAACGCGGTTGGGAAGTCTCACAAAATGCAGCACAGGCACTCCTGACAGGATTTGTAACCGATACACTGTGTTTTCGTACCTCCAACGTTACGGCCTCAACTTTCGGTAAGGCCCAGATTCTGATGGAAGCCGGGGCGGACCTGACCCTTATCGTTCAAAACACAATGGCCCGCAAGCCAACCAGTCGCCACCGTCTTTATGGGCATGTGCTTTCTCGCATGAAACTGGAAGACGGCGTCATTTGGCTAAATTTGACGGTGGAAGATTTTAAATTTGCGGGAATGCCACTCGGAGAATATACCGGATTATCCGGCTACTTAATTGAAGCTGACGAAGCGTACATTTCCGCCACTTTCAAGGAAATCGAAGAGACGGTTATTGAGTGTAGTTTCCGTGCTGTGCCGGGGTTTGATGTCAGTCGCGTTGCCCTCAGTCTCGGCGGTGGTGGTCATGTGCTGGCAAGCGGCTGTACCATCACTGGTAAAACACTTGAAGAGGTTGAGGAACTGGTTGTGCCAATGCTTAAAAAACAGGTGCAGTTGGGTAAGCCGATCTACCGATGACTCCGCTTGGTCTCCTCAACATTGATAAACCACAGGGCATCACCAGTCATGACGTAGTATCTGTGATTCGACGCGGCACTGGCATCAAAAAAATTGGTCACGCCGGGACCCTTGACCCGATGGCAACCGGGGTGCTCATCATCTGTGTTGGCAACGCAACTCGCCTCAGCCAGTACGTAATGGACCATGACAAAGTGTATCATGCTACGCTCCGACTCGGCATCGAAACAGACACTTATGACGCGGAAGGTACCGTCGTTCAGACCACCGAAGGTACTATTTCTGAAAATGAATTAAAAGCAATTCTCGCCCAATTTCGCGGCGACATTCAGCAAATCCCGCCGATGTACAGCGCCATCAAAAAAGGTGGCAAAAAACTCTATGAACTGGCCCGTGAAGGCAAAACTATCGAGCGTGAGCCACGCCCTGTGACCATCCACGAGCTAGACATCATGCGCTGGGACTTCCCGGAAGTTGACCTTCATGTGAAATGCACGGCAGGAACCTACATTCGTAGTCTGGCGCATGACATCGGGCAGGAAACAGGTCTGGGTGGACATTTAACCGCGCTGCGCCGGGTCAGCAGCGGTGAGTTTCATATGGAAGATGCGGTAAAGCTTGACACGCTCAAGTCGGCATTTGCGGACGGCACATGGGAAAATTATCTGCAACCGGGTGAAATCGCTGTCAGAAACATGCACCGCCTTGACCTATCCACAGAACAGGTTAAGATTGTGCAGAACGGCGGCTTTATTCCACGCCAAACCGATGAGGTCGCGCTGGCAAGTGCCTTCAATGAACGGGGCGACCTGATTGCCATTATGGAGTCGCATGATTCATTTCAATGGAAACCTAGACAAGTTCTGCAAAGGGACTGACCCTCAATGCATATCTATTCCCTGGAGGAAGCCCAACTGGACCGCCAGAGCATCGTGACGATTGGCGTGTTCGATGGCGTCCACCGTGGTCATCAATATCTGCTGCATGAATTAGTCGTAGAAGCCCGTGACACGGACCGTGCGTCCGTTGTCCTGACTTTTTTTCCGCATCCCGATGTCGTCTTGAAGGGCCTTGAGGGGAGATTTTATCTGACTACACCCGAAAAAAGAGCAGAACTTATTCTTAATTTCGGGGTCGATGTGGTCATTACCCATCCCTTCAACGAAGATATTCGCCACATCCGGGCGGCTAATTTTGTGGATCGGTTGCGAGAATACCTGAATCTATCGGCTATATGGGCCACATCAGATTTTGCGATGGGCTACAGGCGGGAAGGCACCATTGCGTTTTTGACCGAGCAGGGTCGGCAAAAGGATTTTACGGTCAGGACGGTGCAGCTTGTTACCTCAGATAACAATGGCGACCGGATTTCCAGCGCGACCATCAGAAAATCGCTGGTTGAGGGGCAGTTAGATCGCGCCAATGACTTTCTTGGTCGCATGTATCAAGTCAGCGGTGAAGTGGTTCATGGCGAAAAGCGGGGTCGAAAGATTGGCTTTCCAACGGCCAATGTAGCCGTGTGGGACCAGCAGCTACTGCCACGTTTTGGCGTGTATGCCTGCTATGCCACGCTCGGCGATGAACAGTTCAAAGCAGTTACCAACATCGGCCAGCGCCCGACGTTCGCCGGTGAAGCTGTAACTGTTGAAGCCCACTTGCTGGATTTTGACCGTGACATTTATGGAGAAATTCTCACTCTCGATTTTGTAGCCAATCTGCGGGATGAGATGAAGTTTAGCGGTATCGAAGCATTGGTAGCGCAAATTCAAAATGATGTTGAACAGGGGCGTAAGATACTAAGCTGATGGAACACGCTACAACATGGAAAGACTGGGCGATACTGCTGGGTGTCGCGTTGTTAACAATCATCCTCGACCAGATTACCAAGTGGATTGTCGTTCAATCGCTTGATTATTCCGAGACGTGGGAGCCAATTGCCGCACTGTCTGGCATCTTTGACATTACCTACACGCGAAATACAGGTGCTGCCTTTGGGATGGCGCGTGAATTTGGTGGCATTTTCCTCATTATTGCTATCGCAGTGGTTGGAGCCATTTTGTACTACTACCGCACACTGCCTGAAGGCAACGTTTTAATGCGAATTGCTCTGGGGTTACAAATGGGTGGTGCCGTTGGCAATGCCGTAGACCGTGTGACACGCGGGTTCGTCGTTGATTTCTTTCATCTGCATGGCTGGCCCATTTTTAATATTGCCGACAGCGCCATCGTGGTCGGAGTCGTGGTGCTCATTATCACCATGTGGTGGTATGAGCGGCAGCAGGAGCAAGTATCAGGTCATGATTCTGGTTTCGGGCTTGGTGAACTTAGAGACGACCGCGAAAGTTGACGGTTTTCCCATCCACTACACGCCGGTCCGGTACCCGTTTTTTGGCGTCAACAGTACCGTGTCGGGCGTGGGCTACAATGTCGCGAAAGCCCTCCTCACGCTTGGCGACGACATTGAGTTTTTAACACTCATCAGTGATGACATCGCTGGGCAAATCGCTTTACAGGAATTTCAAAATCTGGGTTTAGACACCGGGAAAATCCTGCCACTCCTGAATGCCACACCACAATCTGTCATCCTCTATGATGGTACGGGCCAACGTCAGATAAACGTCGACCTAAAATCCATTCAGGACACTGGTTATCCGGCTGACTTATTTGACGAAGCTCTCAATCGCTGTGATTTGGCTGTCCTGTGTAACATCAACTTCACTCGACCGTTTCTGGTGCGTGCCCGTGACATGGGCAAAATCGTCGCGACCGATGTGCATTCGGTGAGCAGCATTGACGATGACTACAACCGGGATTACATGGCGGATGCCAATATCTTATTTCTGAGTCATGAAAATCTGCCTACCAGCCCTGAAACATTCACCCCCCAACTCATCGATACTTATCACAATGATATTGTAGTGATTGGCTGCGGTAGCTCAGGAGCGTTGATGGCAGTCCGTGCTGATGACAGTGTTGAGCTTTATCCCGCTGTTTATACACGACCCGTCGTGAACACCATCGGCGCAGGTGACGCTCTGTTTTCAGCCTTTGTTCACGAGTATCACCTGCACCAGAATCCCTATTTAGCGATACGCAAAGCACTGGTTTTCGCCTCATATAAGATCGGCGAAACGAGTGCCGCGCAGGGTTTTTTGACTGCCGCCGCGCTTACCCGGTTGTATGAGGTCGGCAACTAACGCCTGATCAGTTGCAGCGTACTGCTTTCGATGGTGTCATCATCATGCATTATTTGAGCCTTGATGAGGAACGTCGTTCCTGAGCCGTAAGCGGAAACATCAATGCTGAAGTTAAAGGTACGGGACGTATCCGGAACAATGCTCTCAACTGACTGATCAGCCGGTGAAATTGTGTCGCTTGTCCCATTTACCGAAACGACAATTCCCACTGAGACGTCATCAGCAGAGTCCTCGCCCTGATTGTGGACCACAACTTGAGCTTCAATGGTCCGTTGATTGGTTGACAAGGCTGCGCCGAAATCTTCAACCACCAGTTCAGCCCCATCGCCGCCGCCAATTAAATCCTGTACGTCGGCTGCCAGCCCGATAATGGTAGCAACCACGGTTATAGCTCCAATGAGTAGTATTAGTAGTCGTTTACCCATGTGCTTGACATTAATCTCCCATTCTGGTATTTTGATACAAAGTATCATTTACATGAAAAATCTGGCATTTCATGTAAGACTCTCATGGACTTATCATTCAACCATTCTATACTATAGTTCGTTGGTAACAAAGTTCCATGAGGTGACAGTTTATGCCCGTAAAACGCATTATTCTATTGCTTGCCTTTGTTTCATTGGCACTGGTTGCATGTAGTGGTGCAGGAGGTGGGATCCGAGAAATAA